>NZ_JACJEV010000002.1:219668-335314 GCF_014164235.1 Pseudoalteromonas sp. SG44-17
GGCACCTTCCCAATGCAAAGCGAGCGTATGTACGCTGCGCTAAAAGGTTTAGGTAAAGAAGCGCGTTTAGTGATGTTACCTTACGAAGCTCACGGCTACCGTGCTCGCAAGAGTTTACTGCATGTGCTTTGGGAACAAGAGCAGTGGCTGGATAAATACTTGTTAAGTGACGAAGCTCCTGCAAGCGATGCTCAAGTAAATACTGAGCCTTCTTTAACAGAATAAATTCAAAGCGCGGTTTATGCCGCGCTTGTTGATTTAATTATATGGGGATGAAGACCCACCCTTAATCTCACGGCACCTTCCCGATGCAAAGCGAGCGTATGTACGCTGCGCTCAGAGGTTTAGGTAAAGAAGCGCGTTTAGTGATGTTACCTTACGAAGCCCATGGTTATCGTGCCCGTAAAAGCTTATTACATGTTTTATGGGAACAAGAGCAGTGGCTGGATAAATACTTGTTAACTGACGAAGCTCCTGTAAGCGATGCTCAAGCAAATACTGAACCTTCTGTATCAGAGTAAATTGAAAGCGCGGATTATGCTGCGCTTTTTAATTTAATTATATGGGGAAGAAGACCCACCCTTAATCTCACGGCACCTTCCCAATGCAAAGCGAGCGTATGTACGCTGCGCTAAAAGGTTTAGGTAAAGAAGCGCGTTTAGTGATGTTACCTTACGAAGCTCACGGCTACCGTGCTCGCAAGAGTTTACTGCATGTGCTTTGGGAACAAGAGCAGTGGCTGGATAAATACTTGTTAAGTGACGAAGCTCCTGCAAGCGATGCTCAAGTAAATACTGAGCCTTCTTTAACAGAATAAATTCAAAGCGCGGTTTATGCCGCGCTTGTTGATTTAATTATATGGGGATGAAGACCCACCCTTAATCTCACGGCACCTTCCCGATGCAAAGCGAGCGTATGTACGCTGCGCTAAAAGGTTTAGGTAAAGAAGCGCGTTTAGTGATGTTACCTTACGAAGCTCACGGCTACCGTGCTCGCAAGAGTTTACTGCATGTGCTTTGGGAGCAAGAGCAATGGCTGGATAAATACTTGTTAACTGACGAAGCTCCTGCAAACGATGCTCAAGCAAATACTGAACCTTCTGTATCAGAGTAAATTGAAAGCGCGGATTATGCTGCGCTTTTTATGCCAAAAAGTGCCCCTCACAATTTTAAGCATTTTATAAATTTTTTCTATTGCGCAGAGTTACAACCTGATATTCAGTACATCACTACAGCTATTAGTTAGAGAGCAACGGCAAGTAAATTCAACGTAGTTAGAGTTGGAAATTACTACCTGTACGTCTGAATTTTGGTTATTTAGAATGAGGTGAATTATAAATTAAATCATGATCTTATAGTTTATTCTCGTTCGCAATGTCATCCCATTGACATGATAATTACATTTAGCTGTCAATATTACGCTTTAGGGTATCGTGATTAATTAAAACTAAAACGATACCAAGGAAATGTGATGAAATTGAAACCGATAGTAGGCAGCTTATTATTGCTAGGTCTATTAAGTGGCTGTGATCTAGCAGATGCTGATAATGATTTAGAGCCTTTGCGTTACCAACTGATATTAAATATCACAGAGCAAAGTGCTGGAAACGTAGTAATAAGTCCAGAGCGTGCTGATTATGAGCAAGGTGCTATTGTTATGCTAAACGCTCAGGCTGCACAAGGATATAAATTTGTTTCATGGTCTGGCGATATTGGTAATGCAGACTATAGCGCGACTTCTTTAACTCTTACAATGAATAACCATAAAGAGGTTACTGCAACATTTAGCCAAATTACTGAGACACCATCAGCAGGGCAAGTGGTGATCAACGAGGTGCGTTCAAATGAAGGCGGTTATGATTTTATTGAGTTGTTTAATAACTCTGAACAAGCATTTACCTTTAGTGACGCTAATTGGGCAGTAAATGATTTAAAAGGCTTTGAGATTGATAAAGAGCCGGGCATTAAAATTCCACAAGGTACAACCATTGCTGCAGGTGGGTTTTTAGTGATTGCCACAGATCAAACTAGCATTCCATTTGATGCACCAACAGATACTTTAGTTGCCACTGCTGGCGATACTGATTTTGGTTTAGGTAAAGGCGACACCGCATTACTGGTACACAACAATCAAATTGTAGATAGCGCACATTGGAGTGATGGTAGCCATGTGTCTACATGGGGGCGTTTACCAGATGGTGGTAATTGGCACACTCAAGATGAAGCGCTCGCGCCAACGCCTGGTGCTGCCAATAAATTACCAGCGCCGGTTGATGGTGCAACTGCCGCTAATATTGTGATCAATGAAGTGGTTTCAAAAGGCCGTGATGACGCCGATTTTGATTTTGTTGAGCTGTACAACACATCTTCTGAACCATTTGTTTTTGCAGCTAATGAGTGGGAGTTAGTTGATTTAGACCGTGAAGCGAATAACCAAGCGGGTTTAACTATCCCTGCAGGTACAGAAATTCCTGGCCACGGCTTTATTGTATTATTGCCGAATTTAGTTACGGGTGCTCAGTTACCTAACGGTGCACCCGCAACGGCTATTTTAAATAATAATGAAGACTTTGGCTTAGGCAAAGGCGAAACCATTAAACTAAAATACCAAGGCCAAGTGCATCAACAAGTCAGTTATGGCGATTTCCATGTTAATAGTTATGGCCGTTTTCCTGATGGTATGGAATTTATAGAGCTTGTTGATGAGAATGCGCCACAACTTTATGCCAGCCCTGGACGTAAAAACTTCAAAACTCCTATGCATGTTGGTGCTGCAACTACATTAAATTTCACATCATTTAATGATCAAGAAGCGGCTCTTGAAAGCAAAGGCTTCCGAGTATTTGGTAAAGGTGCAGATTTAGCTGCAGACGTTGAGCCTGAGTATGTCGCCGTATCAGCTGATTCAAGCACTGCATGGGTGTCATTGCAAGAGAATAACGGCCTTGCAAAAATAGACTTAACCACGAAAACTATCACTGATATTTTTCCGCTGGGCTTTAAAGATTATGGTATGGCTGGCAATGAAATCGATGCCAGTGATAAAGATAATATGATCAAACTACAAACTCGCGCAAACGTAGTGGGTATGTATCAACCTGATGGCATCGCAACATTTACACAAGATGGCATAGATTACGTTTTAACTGCCAACGAGGGGGATATACGTGACTGGTTTAGCAACTTCGCTGAAGGTGAGAAAGTTGCAGATATCGTGCTTGATGAGTCGGTATTTACAGACGTAAGTATATTACAAAACAACGTCGAATTAGGGCGTTTATTAGTATCGCAATATGTTGATTCTGATACTGCAGCATCAAGTCATAATAAACTCTATAGTTTTGGTGCACGTTCATTCTCAATCTTCAATGGTGATACCGGTGAGCAGGTGTTTGATAGTGGTTCATCACTTGCCTTTGAAGCTAATAAAGCCGGCGTTTACCCAGATGGTCGCAGTGATGCGAAAGGCACTGAGCCTGAGAGTGTAACAACAGGTATGGTTGCCAATAAGCGCTATGCATTTATTGCTTTAGAGCGTGCTGATGCGGTTGCAGTATATGATATTAGTGATGTTAATGCCGTAAGTTTTGTGCAAATGCTCGTTACCCAAGGTGATGATGCGCCAGAAGGGGTGTTATTTATAACCGCTGATCAAAGCCCAACGTCAAAAGCGCAGCTGGTAGTTGCAAACGAAGACAGTGGTAATATCACCGTCTATAGTGAAAACAACGAAGGCAAGTTTGATTTTGCATCACGCTTGTTAATTGAAGGTGGTGAAGGCGCCGCAGAGATCACGGCTTATGATGCACAAACAAAACGTTTATTCGTAGTAAATAACGGCAGCTTGCTTAACGCTCCTCGTATTGAAGTGATTGATTTTGCTAACCCAAATAACATTGCAACACTTGGCGCAATTGATATTAGCTATTACGGTGCAGGTGTTAATTCTGTCGCAGTATCAAACGGAAAACTTGCCGCTGCGATCGAGTCAGGCGTGAAAACTGATACTGGCGTTGTTGCTATGTTTAACACGAGTAGTTATGAGCTTGAAATGATATCTGCGGTCGGAGCACTGCCAGATATGGTAACTTTCAGTCCCGATGGTAAATTAATCATCACCGCTGACGAAGGCGAACCGAGTGAAGACTATAACGTAGATCCGCTAGGCTCTGTATCAATTATTACCGTGCCAACAATACAGTAGCTAATTCAGATTTATTTAAACTTCATCTATAACAAAGGTCTTTATTGAGGCCTTTTTTATTAATATATTTAAACGATAAAAGCCCGACATTTTTATAATGCCGAGCTTTGGACTTTATTAAGGTTTCCATGAAACGTTATATGTAAAGTGACAACTCTTTACTTTTCGGTTGTCTTTGTTTTCTCTTTACGTATTTTTCGCTTTTATTTTAACGTCATTTTTGCTGGTTTTTTAGCTTTTTCTTTACTCATTATAAATAACTCCAATTAAATATATAAAAATTAATAAATAAAAATTGAAATGATTTACTCTATATAATTCTCCTTACTATTAATTGCTAATATTTGCCAAGAGTGAAAACATCCATATTCTTTACACTCAAAAATGTGACCTATTTTATGTCCTAAAAGATCAGTACCTATAGAAGAGTGTAATGACACAACATTATTACATAGCCCCTTTTCTGTAGCCGGAACTAAGCTTATACGGCGTTTATAACCCGTATCAGTATGCTGGATGACTACGGTACAGCCAATTTGTACATGTGGGCTAAACTTTGACCAAGGTCGTTGTGAATACTCTATTTTTTGCAACACATGCGCGAGTTTCAGCGGATGTAAAAATGCTGAACTTTGGCTTAAATAGTTTTTATACTTATAAAAAGCAGGGGTTTTGTACCCGAACAGAAAAGCAAACACGGACTAAATCTCCACGAAAACTGAACCGAACTTAAATTTAAAATAATACAGTGAGACTGCCGAGTGTAAGAGTTACACTCGGCTTAAATGTCGAAGGTGAGATTTGTTTTTTGTGGATGAGATATTAATATAAACATGATGTTCCTCTTATTTAAAGTAATCATACCTCATAAAAATATTATATCAATGGTGTTTTATAATTTAAAAATAAAGATATTAATTTAAATTTACTAGTGTGCGTTAATTCCATGTTTTTTTGTGCGTAGCGTGCGTTTTGATACTAAATAATATGCCACAGGAACAAAGTAAAATGACAACACAGTGGTTAATACAGTACCACCTGCGATAGCGACGGCAAACGGAGGCCAAAAACCTCCGCCGGCGAGTATGAGTGGTAAAAAGCCACCAACGGTGGTGATAGTCGTGGAGCTGATATGGCGTGAGCAAGTCATCACAGCGGCAACGATTTTGTTTTTATCAGTGAGGGCTTGCAGTGAATTTAACTCTGATAAAATGACAATGGCGGCATTTATGGCCAGTCCCATTAAGCCCAATAAACCAATGATCACAGTAAAACCAAACGGGTAGCCAGCAATAAATACACTGAGCAAGCCCAGCATTGCAGCTTGCAGGGCGTTTATTAAGATTAGCCCTGTGGTGGTAAATGAATTAAATGACATCACCAGTACGGTGATCAATAACACGACAATAATCCCCACTTGGCCAAGCAATTTACCAACCGCTTCGTTGCGTTTTTGCGACTCACCACCGAGCTCTAATCTGTAGCCATGGGGTAATACAAAGCCTGATTGTGCAATGGTGGCGGTCACTTCATTCAGTACGGTTTGCGGTAATACGCCAGTTGCTAAATAAGCTTCGATAATATTAACACGTTCACCGTCACGGCGAGCGATAGAGCCACGAGAAGGGCTCAGTGTTGCACTGGCAAATGATTCAACCACTAGCGGTTGTGCAGTATCTATTTGGTTTGAACTAGCTGGCGTATTTAACTGCGTACTAAATAGCGAGCTAATATCATCTCGGCGCTTATCTGCAACTCTAACGCGTACGGGAACGGTTTCGGTATTATCAATAATACTGCCGACCACGACACCATTGAACTGGTTTTGTAGTTGTGTTGCCATATTACTTAGGCTTAATCCTGCATGAGTCAGCGCTGCTTCATCGGTGTTTAACCATAGTTTAGGCGAGCCCGACAATAAGGTTGGACGGGTGTGGGTTATATCGTTATGAGCAATGAGCTGCGTGCGTAATTGTTGGCCCAGTTCAGAGAGAGTATCTAGGCTTGGGCCATAAATACGCATTTCAATTGGTGCATTGAATGGTGGACCTTGCTCAAGCTTTCTGACTAAAGTTTGTGCGTTTGGAAATGCTTTATCAAGTTGTATTTGCAAGCTTTTTATTAACTCGTTGGCACGTTTAAAGTCGGTTACTTTTACCATCGCTTGCGCATAGTTATTGGCGCCGCGATTACGCTGGAGCATATTATAGTAAAAGCTTGGGAAATTAGTTCCGATCATCCAATCAAGCTTTTCAATGCCTTCAGATTGCCGAATTAGTTGATCCATTTTCTCTATGGCTTGTCGAGTTGATGTAATACTCACATGAGGGGCAAAATGCACTTCAATTTGAAACATATCGCGATCTGAGGGCGGGAAAAACTGCTCGGTGAGTTGTCCTGCCCCAAAAAAACCGGCAACAGGGAGTATAAAGACCAGTAGTAAAGTGAGTATTGGTTTTTCTAGGCTACGTTTTAACGTTGCTTCAAAGCGTTTACTGAGTTTAGGTGTGCGTATACCTTGATAAATGATACCAGTACGCTGTTCGTTATTGATAAATTGCCCTGCAAATACCACCACTAAAGAGTGTGAAATCAGGTATGAACCAATTAAGGCAAAAATAACACTTAAGGCAATACCGCCAATAAACTCTCCTGCAGCACCTGGCATCAGCACAATCGGTGCAAACGCTAAAATAGTTGTTAGAGTTGAGCCAAGCAGTGGAAGCCAAAAATGTGCCACGGCTTTTTCTACTGCGGCTAAAGCTGTTAGGCCTTGTTGGCGAAAGCGCTGAACAGCATCGGTGATCACAATGGCGTTATCAACCATAATGCCCAGTGCCACGACTAAACCGGTAACCGACATTTGATGAATAGGTAAGCCATAGAGCTGCATACTTACTAACGTAAACAATACGGTTAAAGGTAACGCGGTGCCGACAACCAGAGCAGCTTTAAAACCTAAAGTGATAAATAATACCACTAGAATAAGCACAAACCCCACGGTAATATTGCTGAGTAAATCGGCTAAACGAGTTTGGGTATAACCGCGTTGATCAAAAATATCTTGGAGTAAAATTTGGCTTGGTAAGTCTTGGCTAAAGTTATCGATGGCGACATCAACACGCTTAGAAAAAGTATCGATACGCAAGTTTGGTAACATGCGGATCGCAATATAAATACCGGGTTTTCCATCAATTAATGCAATTTCGTTCACGGGGGTTTTTACTGAGCGAGTAATTTGGGCTACATCAGAGAGTTGATATTGCCCTGCATTTTGATTACTACTTAGTGGAATTGCGCCAATGCGAGCAATCGAGTCAAACGCACCGGTCACTTCAATTTGCATTTGCGATTTGTCATTTGTAAGGGTACCAGCGGCTACTTTTGCATCTGCACCTTGAATAGCTGCATGAATATGCGCTAAAGGAATACCAGCTAAACTGGCTTTTTGTTGATCAACCGCAACTAAAATTTCCTCATCAACTTGGCCAAAAAAATGCACCAACTCCACACCTGAAACATTACGTAATTGATTTTGCAGTTCTTTTGCATAGCGATTAACCGTTGCTAATGTGGTTATATCGTCATTGGCGTTAAGCGATAAGATACGAGTATAAGCATAGCCACGCTCGTCATCCAGTAGCGGTGATGAAGCATTTACTGGCAACTGGTTGTTGACATCACCTAATAAATCACGCATTCGCGACCAAATGGGTTTAACGTTCGTGACTTCGTCTTTTAGCTCAATGGTGATCACTGAGAGCCCAGGACGAGAAATCGACGATAAATGCTTTACTTCAGCTTGGGATTTTAGTTTTTGTTCGATTTTTTCACTTATTTGCACCTCAACTCGTTCAGCACTGGCGCCAGGTAAAGCAGTGGTTACGATAGCGATACGATTAGTTATTCGAGGATCTTCACTGCGCGCTAAGCCACTGATCGCAGCTAAACCACTAACGATAAGTAACGCCACTAAAAGCGCTTGGACACGCCCGTGATTAAATAAATAGCGGATCATCACAGCACCTTGGTTGGTTGATTTGCAACAACATTAACCGAAATGTTGGCCGACAGCTTATGCATGCCATTGGCAACAATTTGCGCACCATTGTGTAATGGGGCGCCAATAAACGCATAGCCATCATGGGCATAATAAAGCTGCACAATGATAGGTTTTAGTACCTTGTTTTTTATTTGATAAACCTGCCAAGTACCGCGCACACCATCGGCAAGGGCATCAAGAGGCACCCAAAAACCGCTTTGTTGCTGATATTGTTGCACTGTTAATTTTGCTAATTGGCCAGCATAAACAACTGCGCTACTTGGCAAAGCAAAGCGCATTGTTAAGGTTTGTGTATGTGGGTCGATACTCGCTCCTTTACTGATAGATTGTGCAGTAAAGTTTTGTCCGGCAATCTCAATGTCCATGCTATTTTGGATGGTGCTTTGCAGTGTCAGTGGGATCCCCATGCTTACTTGCGCATGTTGGTTTTCGATTAAACGCACAATCGGTGTACTGGCTGCAACAATTTCACCTTGTGAGGCAAAGCGCTGGCCTAAAATACCGTTGAATGGCGCGGTTAAATGTGCCTTTTCAGTGCGGATATTGACTTCATTCAAGTTTGCTGCTATTGCGGCTAGTTCTGCGTTAAGTACAGCGATATTGGTTTTAACTTGGTCAAGTGCCGAGGTGGCCGAGTAGTTCTTTTTATCAAGTTCTGCTAAACGCCTTTTTTCAAGTTTAGCGAAGGTAAGTTGTGCTTGAATTCGTTGTTTTTGCGCCTGGAGTTTTTGTTCTTCGATAACTAAAAGCTGCGTATTTTGGCGTGCAATAATATCGCCTTGTTTTACTTGCTCGCCTTGATCAAAATAAATTTGTGCAATTTTTCCTGGAAATTCAAAACTCAACTTTGCATCGTTTTGTATGACCACTTTGCCACTAAGCGTACGTGTTTGATAATAGCCCGCCTCTTGTTGTACTGTGTAGGCAGCTACATGAACCAGACTTTCGCCATAACATATAAATGATGTGAATAAAATGAATGCACTTAGCAGATATTTTTTCATTATAATATCCTTATTTATCGCCATGTTAAATCAGCGTGGTTAGTCAGGTGCATTAAACACAGTTATGCTTTGTGCTAGACGCAGAATGATTTAGAATTGGACTCAAGAGTCTAATTTTGTATAAATATAAATCAATCAAACTAGACTGTCTAGTTTGATTTGAGGTGAAAATGGAAATAACTACCCTAAGTCGGTCAGAACAAAAACGACAACAAATTATTACAGCTGCAACGACCTTGTTCATGGATAAAGGCTTTCCTAATACCAGCATGGATCAAATTGCTAAATTAGCCCAAGTATCTAAACAAACGGTTTATAGTCATTTCAAAGACAAAAATAATCTATTTGTTGAAACTGTAACAGCGCATTGTTCCTCCTCAAACTTACGTAAAGAGCGTTTTGAGCCAGCGCAAAGCCTAGAGGAAAACTTACTACGTGTTGTGACTAATTTTATTACACTGGTATTTTCACCCGAGGCATTGAAAGTATACGACACGTGCGTAGCGCACAAAGATGAATACCCTGAGTTGGCCTTATTGTTTTATGACGCTGCCCCTAAAGTAGTGATGCAGCAGGTAGAGGTCTGCTTATGTAGTATTTCACAGGCGGGCTTGCTTGATATCGACAACCCTAAGTTTGCCACGTTACAGTTACTGGGCATGGCCATAGGTGATTGGAAATTACGCCATGCACTTGGGCACGCAAAAATTAATGATGTACCGCCAGCAGCATATATTGAAGATTGCGTAAGGCGGTTTATTAAAATGTATCGCTAAGGCTTTTGAGTAACCACTTACTGCAATATAAATTCATCGATAGGTTGTTTAGTTAATTTACCTATTTGCTTAAAAATGAAAATAATTGCTCCGCCTAATAGCACCATAGTCGGCGCCACAATGACTGGGTAGCTTAACCAAGTCATACGTCCTAACTCTTCGGCATAAGCTGTGGTGCCGGGCATACTAACAACAATACTTTTCGCTAAAAAGTAGTTGAGTGTTGCAGATAAAAAGAACGCACTGGCAACAATAAAACCGGCAAGACGCATTTTTGCATCAAATACCGCGGTGTTGTTTTGTTGCTCTAACGAATGCATAAGTTTATCAATATCAAGCAATTCAGGATTAATTAGTAATTTACGGATCAGCGGATAAGGGGTGTACTGGCTGATCAATACAATCACACCAATAATTGCTGGTACCATCGCTTCTTTAATCGCGATATAAGCTGGGTCAAGTTCAAATAAACTGATACCGCCAGTAAGTAGTACGCTGATAATGCCAAGTACTGAGAAAAAGTTTACTTTGCCTGATTGTTTAAGTTCCCACAAACCAAATAACAGCGGAAAAGCAAGTGCTACCACTACTGCCCATACCGGGCCTAACGTATCAGGTGTACTAAAGCGGCTTAAAATCACCGCAGGTAAAATAATATTAAAAATTATATTACTGAAAAAATTACTCTTCTTTTTTGCCGCTGTCATTATGCATCAATCATTGGTATTCAATACATAAAGTATATACACAAGTTACTTTAAGATATAGACCCGCTGTGTTGCAGTAGTTACAAGTAAGTTTAGGATAATTTGCTTTATGCAGACTGCTTTAATGAATCTGAGATTTCATCACAGTGCTGTTTTAAAATTTCGATAGCCACTTTGGTTTTACCTGCCAAAATATCTCTTGCTGGGGTAATTGCATACACACTGTAGGTTGGCAGTTGCCAGTCAGTGCATAACTCAACGAGTTCTCCTTCTAGCAATAATGATTGTACTTCTGGCTTTGGTAAAATTGCATAACCAACGCCATCACACACTAATTGAATAATACTGTGCATATTATTAACCACGATACGTGGTTTTGGGAGCGCTTTTTTTTGGCTGTTTAAACTATGCGTTAGTGGGTGATCTGCAGTGCAATGCGAGATACGAGTATGATGGTTTAACTGCCAAGGCGACAGTGTGCAATGCTCAGCCAATGGGTGACTTTTATGCACACATAATACGAGTGGCCACTTCGCCAAAGGCCGAGCAACTAAACTTGAATCATCCAGCGGGCCAATCGCTATAGCCAAATCAGCGCCCGACTTTATTATATCAAGGGGTTCGTCAGATAAAGTCAGTTGCACATCAAAATCAGGGTACTGGTTGGTTAATTTTTTAAGCGGTTCACTTAATATTCCGCCACCAAATCCAACCGGTGCTACTAACTTTAATTGACCACTAGGGCTGTTTTGTAAAAATTGCAGCTTTTCACCAGCTTGTTTTGCAGCGGTGAGGATGGTTACACAGCTTTGATAATAAATCTCGCCAGCCTCGGTGAGTGTCAGTTCTCGTGGACTGCGATTAAATAAGCTCAACTTAATATCAAGCTCTATTTGTTTGATTTGTTGGCTAATTGCTGATGTGGTCATGGCAAGATCAACTGCGGCTTTACTCATACTACCCGTTTCAACAATGCGCACAAATACAGTTAATGTGCGAAGTAATTTTGTATTCATTTGGTTAAGTCTTACTTAATACTGTTTTAAGAAAATACACATTGTAGAAAAAGGAACATCTCACTACCATGCAAACGCTAATTATTATCATTTAAACTGCATTTGTCACGGAGAAAAATCATGAACCCGGTAAGTTGTAAGTTAATACCGTTAACTAGCGCCATTTTAACCGCGCTTAGTTTATCCAGCTCAATAGTGTTAGCTGATGAAACGAAACAAGATATGGAAGTTATCGTGGTATCAGCGTCAGGTTATGAGCAAATGTTAAAGGACGCGCCAGCAAGCATCAGTGTGATTGATCGCGCAGATCTGGAAAAACGCTTTTATCGTGACTTAACCGATGCAATGACCGATGTCCCTGGAGTTGTGGTTACCGGCGGTGGCGATCGCAAAGATATAAGCCTGCGAGGCATGGCTAGCCAATACACATTAATTTTAGTTGATGGCCAGCGACAATCATCACGTGAAACAAGGCCAAACAGTGATGGACCAGGTGTTGAAGGTGCATGGACACCGCCAATCTCTGCAATTGAACGCATTGAAGTGATACGTGGGCCTATGTCGTCCTTGTATGGCTCAGACGCTATCGGCGGGGTGATAAACATTATTACTCGAAAAACACCCCAGCAGTGGTATGGTGAGCTGCGTTTAGACAGTACAGTTCAACAAAGTAGCGACTCAGGTAATACTAATCAAGGTAGTTTTTTCGCAGCTGGTGGACTTGTCCCAGAATTATTAGGTGTGCAATTATATGGGCAGTTTTCCAAACGTGACGAAGATGACTTTACTGCAGGCTTTAGGGGCAAAGAGCAAAGTAACCTTAAAGCGAAGTTTATTTTAACGCCAAACGATAATCACGAAATAATGCTAGAGGTTGGCAGCGCGCAGCAAAAATTTGAAAACACACTGGGTAAAACAGTTGAACCATTGGCGCCGGGTGAAAGCTGTGGCCGAAGAGGTTGCCCAGAATCATCGACAACAGAGTATGAGCAACAAACTTACTCGTTAACCCATAACGGTTATTATGACTTTGGTAACTCGCGCAGCTATTTAAAATACGATAAGTACGATAATACTTCTCGTGAAATGTTTGTTGAAAACACGGATGCGCAAACCAGTTGGACTTTACCGATTTTTGCCGGTCATAACGCGACGCTTGGTGCAGCCTACTTAAAAGAAGTGCTTGATGATTACACGAGTAATAGGATCAGCGAGTTAACCCATGTAGAAAATAAACAGTGGTCGGTATTTGCTGAGGATGAGTGGAGCACCAGCGACAAATTTAAGCTCACCACAGGTTTGCGTTACGACCACGACGATAATTTTTCAGGCCATTGGAGTCCACGTTTATATGGAGTTTATACCGCGTCTAAGGCTATCACTATCAAAGGTGGTATTTCGACAGGTTTTAGAGCGCCTAATATTCGTCAATCAAATGCAGACTGGGGACAAGTAAGTCGAGGCGGCAATATCTATGGCAACCCAGATCTTAGTCCTGAAAAGTCATTGAATTATGAAATGGGTATTTATTACGATCCACGTGGTGATTACACAATCTCAAGTACTGTGTTTTACAATGAGTTTGATGACAAAATTACGCGAATTGCATGCCCACTTACGCAATGCACGGATGGCCAAAATCAGTTTGGTTCAGATCCGACAACCTATATAAATGTTGATGAAGCCGTGACTCAAGGGTTTGAATTTTCAGTCTCTTACGACTTAACCAGCGATTTAGGTTTAAGCGCTAATTACACTTATACCGATTCTGAGCAAAAAACCGGGCAATATAAAGGCAGTCCTCTCAATCAGTTACCTAAACATATAGTGCAAACATCGTTAAACTGGCAGCCAAGCGATAAGTTAGGGGGGTGGTTACGTGTGCATTATCGTGGTGAGGAAAGTCAACCAACCACAGGACCTTCACAAAGCAGCCTAATTGCACCTAACTACACGTTAGCCGATGTGGGTGGTAATTATGTTTTGACTAAAAGCGTAAAGTTAGGCTTTGGTATTTATAACCTATTTGATAAAGATATCACTGAGAATGAATATGGTTATGTCGAAGACGGACGCCGTTATTGGGCATCGCTCGGGTGGCAGTTTTAATGCATACCACTTAGTAACCCCTGCTTAGGTTAGTAATAAGGTCTCAATTGAGGCCTTATTTTATAAATGGAGCTTTATAACTAACTGAAAATATAAATAAACTATTGCTGATGAAAAGTTTCTACTCTAAAGTTAGGGTAGCATGTGTTTCTATTTCGAAGTTGCTTTGCAGCAATGTGTTTGGCTTTTAGGCTAGGCTGAGCTTATGTAGTGTGGTTATTCCTCATAAATAGGCGATAACGCAGCATTACTGGCAAACATACGGTGCGCTATATAAATAGGCGATAACGCAGCATTACTGGCAAACATACGGTGCGCTATGCGTTACACCTAAATAGAACAAATTTTAATCCTGAAAGGTCAGTCGCCTTAGTAAGGTAAATATTTAATTACACGCTATAATAATTAACCAATATGAAGTGGTTAGATAAGATTTTTTAGCTATGGCATCTGTCACTATGCAAAATAATACGAGGTATTTATTTGAATTTCCTTCGAAGCTTCCATGATATTGTATCTGATCAAAGTCAAAGTTTTGACGAGAAAACGCATAGTTTGCTCAAGTTTGGGCTTGATGTATTTAATTTAGATATCGCGATTGTTAGTAAAATTGAACAAAATATTTATACCGTGCTCTACGTTATAACACCTGATAATTCTTTAGCTTCTGGTACAACGTTTGATTTAGAAGGCACTTATTGTGTACATACACTCGCAGCAAATGCCGCGCTTACTTTTCATAAAGCGTCGAGTAGTCGCATTGCAAACCACCCATGTTACCTAAATTTCCAGCTCGAATCTTATATTGGTGCGCCAATAAAAGTCGGTGCAACCATATTTGGTACAGTTAATTTTTCATCACCGGCTGTATCTACTCCATTTTCACAACAAGCCCATGACTATGTTGAGCTATTTGCACAATGGTTGGGTGCTGAGTTTGCCCGCAAGATCACCAATGAACAGCTCGTTAAAAACAATAACACGCTGTTAAAATTAGAGGCTGTAGCAAATATTGGCACGTGGGAAGTTGATTTACTCACTGACAAAGTCACTTGGAGCGAGCAAACACGGCGTATTTACCAAGTTAGTGATAGCTATGTTCCTGATCTTAATGCTGCGACTGAATTTTTTAAAGCAGGAGAAAGCAGAGAAAGCATCGTTAATGCAGTGAACTCTGCAATACAAAGTGGCGAGAAATGGCATCTCGACCTCGAACTTGTTACCGCTAATGGACAGACTTTGTGGGTATCAACATTTGGTGAAGCTGAATTATTAAATGGTCGATGTGTGAGGTTATTTGGTACCTTACAAGACGTGACTGAATCGGTCATGCTTCGCGAAGAGTTAAAAAATAAAAAAGCAGAAGCAGAGCGCATGTTAGAAGATAGAAGCATGCTACTAGCTAAAATAAGTCACGAACTCAGGACACCATTGAACGGCATAACCGGAATGTTAACTACGCTATTAGGTGAGCGCCGTGAAGATAAGAGAGTTGAAAAACTAAAGATAGCTTTGCGTAGCGCGGATATTTTACTGAGTATAATTAACGAAGTGCTCGACTTTTCAAAAATAAACCACGGTGAGTTAAAACTCGAACCAAATCATTTTTTATTAAAAACAATTTTTGTTGATCTTGCTTCGTTGTACATTCCATTGTTTAGAGATAGTAAGGTTGATTTTCAAACAAATATAACGATAGCAGATGACTGTTGGGCCTATTGCGATAATGCTCGGCTGAGCCAAATTGCGTCAAACTTATTAAGTAACGCGTTAAAATTCACTGACGAAGGCTTGGTAAAATTTAATGCTGATGTGAATGTAGTCGGTGATAAATTAGCCTTGCATCTTGAAGTGTGTGACAGCGGAAGGGGGATGACCAACTCATTTTTAGATTCATTGTTCTCACCTTTTACACAAGAAATAGACGCAAAAAAGAGTAAAGGTGGTACCGGCTTAGGCTTGGCAATCGTAAAAGAATTGATTGATTTTATGGGGGGGACAATAACGGTTGATAGTACCTTTAATCAGGGTACGACATTTATCGTGGATATCCCACTTGCAGTCGGCGCCGTACAAATCGAAAATAATCCTCGGGTAAACGTTGTCATAGCGGCAACTAATTTATCGGTTTTAGTCGTTGATGATAACCAAATAAACCGATTAGTACTGGACGCTTCACTTGAAAAACTAAATATTAAAGCCGATTTTGCAGTTGATGGCGAAGACGCAATTTTAAAGTGTAAGCAAAAAAAATACGATCTTATTTTTATGGATTGCGTGATGCCGCAGCTGGATGGACTTGAGGCAACTAAAATTTTGCGAGCGCAACATATTTGTCCTTATGCAGATACCTTAATAGTGGCATTAACTGCAAATACATCATCTACCGATAAAGTTGCGTGCAAAGAAGCTGGCATGGATATGTTTATTTCAAAGCCTTTTAAACTACATTCGATTGAGGAAGCGGTAGTTAATGCTGTAGGAAGGAGCAAAACTAAAGAAATAAGCTAGTTTACTGCGGTATTTTTTAAGGTTTTAGCTTTTCAAGTTATATTTTGCGACGGGTTTTTAGCATTTGAGCAGTACAGTAAAAGCAGTTTACTGACAGATAAACATAACGTGGCCTAATATTTGTATGTATTTTAATGTGGTATTTGATAAAACGCACTATGATTAGTTTTATTATCGCAATATATTATTATTTCTTTATAGCTCTCAACAGCAATGAACCGTATCCTAAGATACGTTATACACTATTACGCAATGATTGATTGCTTAACTGATGTGTACTGTAAATAAATAATAAAGTCTGCAATTTTACTGTTTGAGGCATGGAGTTGAATGAAAAATAGTGGTGTGGTTTGTCTCACTGATGTACTTGAACTGATGCTTGACGCTGTTTGCGTGGTTGACAAGCAAGGGGTATTTGTTTTTGTGAGCGCGGCTTTTAAAGACATTTTTGGTTACGAGCCTTGCGAAGTAATCGGTAAACCAATGCTCGATTTTGTTTATAAAGAAGATGTTGAGATCACGCTTGACGCAGTAGATACGTTATTATCTGGAGGCTCTAAACCGCGCTTTGAAAATCGTTGGGTGAGAAAAGACGGGCAAGTGGTGCATATATTATGGTCTGTTCGCTGGTCTGATTCACATCAGTTCAGAATTGCTGTTGCTCATGATATCACCGAGCGCAAAAAATTTGAAAAGCAATTACAACATATGGTGGGACATGATCAGTTAACTGGGTTGCCCAATCGCATGCTGTTACTTGACCGAATTCAATCAACATTAACGAAAGCTGACCGACAGCAGGTTGAATTATCGCTACTATTTATAGATTTTGATGGTTTTAAAGAAGTTAATGATTCATATGGGCATCAATGTGGTGATCGATTATTACAAGCCATTGCTGCTCGGCTACAAGGGTGTGTTCGAGGGTCTGATACTGTTGGGCGTTTAGGTGGCGACGAATTTTTAGTCTTACTTCATGGGATTAGCTTACGCTCAGACGTACAAAAAACAGCTGAAAAAATCCGCAAAGAGTGCGAACAAGCTTTTGTGATAGATGAACATTCATTACAGCTTTCAGTCAGTATCGGTATCGCCAGTTATCCTGAAATGGGTGAGAATGAACAACAACTTATTCAACATGCAGATCAAGCAATGTATGTTGCAAAAAATGCAGGGGGTAATCGTATTGTCTAAACACGTTACTCCCCTTTGATTAAAATCAACATTTAGCTTTATAATTATACGTCTTTTTGGGTTTGTTAGTTACTGTCTTTACTTGTAGACATTGAACTGCCAACCGATGCAACTATCACCAAAAGAATGGCTAACCATTGCCAAAGAGTTAATAACTCGCCTAAAATTATAAAGCCAGCAAGTGCCGCAATAGCGGGCTCTAAGCTCATCATAATACTAAACCCTTGTGCAGGCATATTACGCAGTGCAACCATTTCCAGTGTATAAGGTAGGGCACTTGACATAATAGCAACCAATAAACCTAAAGGGATCACTTCCCAGTTTAGTAGTGCACCACCTTGAGAAATAGCACCATAAGGCACTAATATAAGTGCCGCGACACTCATACCAAGGGCAACAGTCATCCCGCCAGAGCTTTGATTACCCGTTTTTTTGCCAAATAAGATATAGCCAGCCCAACACGCACCAGCTCCCAGTGCCAGAATTACGCCCAGTAGATCGAGACTTTCTTCACCTTTCATATCCGGGAGCAACATTACGATCCCCGATATAGCACAGGCGACCCAAAATAAATCTCGTTTTCGTCGCGATGATAGCAGCGCTACCGCTAACGGGCCGGTAAATTCAAGTGCGACTGCAATCCCCAATGGAATACGCTCAATGGCGTAGTAAAATAAAATGTTCATACCGCCCAAGCATAAACCATAAACCATAATTGGCATGCGTTGACCAAGTGGCGGAAATGCGCGCCAAGGTTTAAACACTAAACACAATATAGCTGCTGAGAAACCCAAACGAAGTGCCGTTGTCCCTTCTGGGCCAATTATTGGAAACAGTTGCTTAGCAATTGAAGCGCCTGACTGAATAGTCACCATGGCAAGTAATACGCAAATAACAGCAATGAAAAAAGGAGGAATTGTGCGTTGCATTACAGTCCTTATAGTAGTGCAAAAGGTTATTGGCGGGGATTCTACGCGCTTTTTGAGAGCGGGGCTAAGCTTTTGCGGTAAAAGTTTTTAATTATGATGAGGTACCCAATGTGCCTTAGTAAACTTAGATTTTTGTATTCTTGCCTCAGCGTAGTCTTAAACTAAATATAGTGCTTTTAGTATAAATAACGACTGCTTTGGCAAGTGACATTAGTTTAATTTAAACTTATTTATTTGTGTATTTAAATTAATCGCAACTTGCGCGAGTTCACTAGACGAAGACGAAATTTGTGCGGTTTGCGACTTCGACTGCATACTGGCATCTTGAATACCAGTTAAACGTTCAGCTATATCTTCGGTTACTTGTGCTTGTTGCTCGGATGCAGCTGCAATAGTTCGGTTTGCATCTGAAATTAAGCGCACTTGGGTGCTTATTTCTTTGAGCATTGAGCCCACTTTTTCTGAGTTTGATACTGCATCTTTAACCCGCGTATCACTGCTACGGATCCGTTCGGTAACAGCGTTACTTGCAGACTGTAAGCTATTGATTTTTTGTTGTATCTCAACTGTTGAGCTTTGTGTTCTGCTCGCTAATGTCCTTACCTCGTCGGCAACGACGGCAAAACCTCGACCTTGTTCGCCAGCTCGTGCGGCCTCAATTGCAGCATTAAGTGCTAATAGATTAGTTTGTTCAGCAATATTGCTGATCACATTTAAGATCACCGCTACTTCGTTAACTGAAGATTCAAGATCATTTAAATCATTAATTGACTCGGTTAATATTTCAGCAACCGATTCGACAGAATGAATACTCTGATTAACGACATCGATCCCTGCTTGTGTTTTAGCATCCGCATCTCCTGCGTTTTGAGCCGCTTCAGAGCAGTTTTTTGATACTTCTTTGACGGCGGTGGAGTTTTCATATACTGAACTTGAGATCACCTCAATTGCTTGACTCTGCTCGTCATTAAGCAGTCTTGCCTGCTGTGCAATAGAATCTAGCTCGTTGGCAGCAATTTGGGCTTGTTGGGATTGCGAGTTAATTTCTGACAGTAAGGTAGATAGTTTATCGATCATAATATTAAAACTGGCTGATAACTCTGCAATTTCATCGTTACCGGAGTGAGCAATTTTATGCGTTAAATCACCATTGGCGATTCGTTGTGCTTCATTGACTAATAGCGTGGTTGTCTTTATTACGCGCTTCTCAAGCTGTAAATAGCATAAAATTAAAATAGTGATTATAACTAATACCATCACAATACTAATAAGGCTTAAATTAGCAACACGGTTGTTATTATTCATTACTTCTTGCAGGCTGCTGTTTTCTACCGCAGCTAAAAATTCTTGCACCGGTGTCTGTATTTTAGCTACTTCATCCATATATCCCTTATCGGTTAGCAGTCCTATTGCCTGTACCCACTGTTTTGATTCGCTCGTATTTAATAATGATGGTGATTGCCCAGCAAAACTACTTACCAATTGAAAAGCTTGTTCTTCAGTGTTGACTAACTGCAAAGAGAGCGAGTTAGATTTATTTAGCAAAGCAAGTTCTTGTTCATTCACATTAAATTCTTTTAAGCGATCAATATAAGATTTTTTACGACCGTCTAACCAGGGTTCAGTCCCTTCAATTTGATTTACAAGTTCATAGTATTGTTTTTTATAGCTAGGTTGAAGGGTTACAACATATTGCCGGGCGAGTTCTGTTAGCTTGATTGAGTTGGAGGCAGACAGCTTAGCAAAATGACTTAGTTGATAGCGTTGCTGAGCAGATTGTTGACTATCAGATAATCCTGTTTTTAACAGTAATATGATAATGAGTAGCCCTGCTGCAATTGTGATTGCTAGAGCAAAAACAGTTCTTAGCATTAATCTTATTGTCAAAATTGCCTCTGATGCGATTTAATAATAATGCTAAATAACTATAGAATATAATTTCAATTAACTAAAGAATTCATGAATTTTATTTATTATTGGATACGCATTAAATTAGTGAGCAGATTGCAAGAGTATGATAAAAGTGACAACAACATTGGCAAGCCTCAAAGCATTGAGGCGTTGTTTTGCGTGAATAATATTTTATAGCTTATAGTAGGTCGGCTGGATAAATAACACCAAGTTGCTGTCTTGCTTTATCAAGTACAGCCATCACATTGATACTTAGTTGATGGGTATTGATAGGTGATTCGAGTTGTCCTGCGTTGGCGATTGTAATGAAATGGGCAACTTCGTGGCGCATAAAGTGTTCATCAAATGGCTGTGATAATTCTTCAACACTGCCATCATTAGCAATAAATTGTATCTGTTTTAATAACGAAACGGCTTCAATTCTAATACGGCCCAGCTCACCTTGGATTTCTGTAAAATTATCACCTTGAGATATTTTTGAATAACTGATCACTGCTTGCTTATCACTATAATTTAGTAATACATCACCAGCACCATCTACCCCTGTTTCAAGTAATACTCCACTGGCTTTTACCGTGTTTGGTGCACCCCAAAGTGCAATCAAGATATATAGCGGATAAACCCCTAAATCGACGAGCGCACCATTAGCGAATGCTGGCAAAAAGGTGTTAGGGCTCTCACCATTTTTGTATTTATCATAGCGTGATGAATATTGACTATACTGACCTATGTATTTACGTGGCGTCCCAATTTTGGCAATGGCTTGTTGTAAAACGGCAAAGTTAGGCAAGTGAGTGGTCATCATCGCTTCCATATAAAGGCGATTATTTTGTTTTGCCGCGTCCACAATCGCGGCTAATTCTTGGCTATTTGCTGCTGCAGGTTTTTCACCTAACACGTGCTTTCCTGCATTTAAACAGGCCACAGCATAGCTTTTATGCAAACTATTGGGGGCTGCGATATATACAGCGTCTACACTGTCGTCGCTGCATACTTGCTCAATAGTCGTAAATACTTTTGCATTTTTTATAGCGTGCTTAGCTAAAAATGCATGACCGCTTTGCTCGGCTCGCGAACATACGCCATATAATGAAAACTCACTGACTGTTTTAGCCGCTGCAAGTAAAGTATCGCTAATAAAATTAGTGCCGACTATCACAAAATTCATGGTCACTCCTGATTGTTGAATTGTGCAAGCCAAGCTTGCCAGTCTGCCTCAAAGCCTAACATTTGTTGGTGCTTTTTAGCTAATAGGTGTTTTTGTTTATCTTCACTGGCTTGAAATGGACCTACTCGGCACAGCGAACAGCTATCAACTGCTAAGTAGCTTGGTATAGTTAATCGATTATGGAGTTCAGTCGTTTCTTTGGGGCTGAATACATAAGTGGTGCCACTGGTGTCTTTTACGTGTTTGTCACGATCAACATTACGGATTTTATAGCCAGGGAAAGGACTGATATCAAATGGCATTTGGCCGATATAGCGTGATGCTAAGCCATAATTTAAGCTGCCTTCAATATTCCACTCACGATATGGTTTAACATCTTTTGAGGTGATGTAGCACAACATTGGGCCATTGTTATCAAGAGCATAGCTGGTGGCATATTTAATATATTGGTGTAGCAAAGCCCGGTTGAGGGTGTTCATACTGGTTGTTTGGGTGTTTTCACGATAAGCACTCTCCCCGACAAAAGCAGGAATAAGCGGAAATTGAAAAATCACCACATCAAATAGCTCGCCATTTAAGCGTTGCCAGGCTTGTGGGTCAGTCACATCAAAACTATCAAGTACCGTAATGTGATGATCTCGTAGTGCATTTAGTGCGTTATCAGCATATTTGGAGGTAATCGTGGCTGCACTATCATAGGTAGAAGCAACTAACTTGGCCGGCTTTAGATCAGTAGATAAAGCATGAGAAAACGATAAGTCGCCATCGCCAACGGTAAGGATCCGCCAATTAGGATTTAAATACATTAATTCAATTATTCTAGTGGTGTGTTTTTAGCATCATGATCAATTAAACGTAAAAACGCTAAGCGAGTCTTTAGTCCTTCAATCGCGATTTGTTTGATAATTAAATTAAACGTGATTAATACTGCAAACGCAATATGAATAGGGCCATGAGTAAAGCCTGCGTCAGGATCGAAGAGCATTAAGCCAAACAGTAAAAATAGTACCACGAGTGCAATTTCAAGCCATTGATTAGAATAAAACGATAATCGGCCTTCACTCTTATGATCTTTCTTGATTTGAATAGCACAAAAAAAAGGGATCACTTTAATTTTGAAATGAGCGCTTTTCTCAACATAGTTTTCACCGAGTTGATCAAGCTGTTGGCGCAATTGGTCTATCATTTTAGTTCCTCAAAAAGCAGTGCACGGATGGTACATTAATCCGTTTTAAAGGGCGAGTTAGTTAGGGTATAAACTAATGCCTATTACTAATATATGGCAAACAAACACCACTGAGGTTAATACAAAGCGCATTTTTTGATAATCAGCATGATAGCTTTGCCATTGCGGGCTGGTTTTTTCAAATAGTAATACCAGCCAAAAACTAACCGCTAACCAAGCCAAGGTTATGTGTTGTGGTAAAAAAACTAAAAAGCCAAGCGGTAAAATCGGTAGTATAGCCTTAACCGCATCTCGATAACTCTGTTGTCCAGCGTGCCATAAGTTACCACTCATAAAAGCCAAAATCGCAATACTATAAAAAGTAAAAAACTGCATATTAAAGTTATTACTACCGACTAATAACGGCCAACCGACACACGCTAAAAAGGGCAATAAGCCTAAATAGCCTAACTGGATATGATTGATGAATTTATTCATGGCTTACCCCAAAATTAACTAAAAATACGTATTCGCGATATTTTTCAGTGAGCATTGTAACATTAGACGCAAAAAAAGCTTTAGCCCTATCTGTCCAGATGACAATGACCACTTCAGTCAATAAAATCGATTGAATTAATCTAAACAATCAATTTTATTAATTTTTATTTACACCTTATTGTATTACTCAAGCCAACGCAGCAACCTGCGTTGTTTACACTTTAAATAAACAAATGAGGAATACTATGAGCACTTCATTAATTAACACTAAATTACAACCTTTCAATGCAACGGCTTACCACAATGGTGATTTTGTTGAACTATCAGAACAAGATGTTTTAGGTAAGTGGTCTATTTTCTTTTTCTACCCAGCTGATTTTACCTTTGTATGTCCTACGGAACTGGGTGATGTTGCAGATCACTACGCGCAATTACAAGAAATGGGTGTAGAGGTTTACTCAGTATCGACTGATACTCACTTTACTCACAAAGCATGGCACGATACATCAGACACTATTGGTAAAATTACTTACCCTATGATCGGTGACCCAACAGGACGTATTACACGTAACTTTGGTGTAATGATCGAAGACGAAGGCCTAGCACTTCGCGGTACGTTTGTAATGAACCCTGAGGGCGAAATCAAAATCATTGAAACACATGATTTAGGTATTGGCCGTAGTGCCAAAGAACTAGTACGTAAAGTACAAGCGGCACAATACATTGCGACTCATGATGGTGAAGTATGTCCGGCTTCTTGGCAGCCAGGTGAAGAAACATTAGCACCATCGCTTGATTTAGTTGGCAAAATTTAAATCTGCTATTACAAAGCATTAATATGCTTGAAGGCTCATCATCACAATTTTATTAAGCACATTAGTGTGATGATGGGCATTTTTGCTAAAACAAGGGTAAGTCATGTTAGATACCAACATTAAAAATCAATTAAAAAGTCACTTTGCAGCTATTGCTGATCCTGTTGAGCTACTTATCGCCTTGGATGACAGCAAAAAATCAATAGAAATTGACAATTTAACCAACGATATTGCGTCGTTGAGCGACAAATTTTTGGTGCGAGATAATCCAGATAGTGGCGTACGCCGTCCATCAATAACGGTATCTTCACCTATTCGAGATAGCCAAATTACCTTTGCTGGTGTGCCGATGGGGCATGAGTTTACCAGTTTGGTATTAGCGTTGTTACATACGGGCGGGCATCCGAGTAAGGCGTCGGCTGCAGATCTTGAGCAAATTAAGTCACTGACTCAGCCACTCGAGTTTGAAGTGTATATTTCATTAAGTTGTCAAACATGCCCGCAAGTCGTACAAGCGCTTAATTTAATGGCCGCTAATAATAGCAACATTAAAGCAACTATGATTGATGGGGCATTATTTCAAGATGAAGTAGAGCAGCGAAATATACTTGCAGTACCCGCGGTGTACTTAAATGGCCAGCCCTTTAGCCAAGGTGCGATGAGCTTAACTGATATTTTAAATAAAGTTGATAGTAAAGGGGCAGAGCGCCAAGCCGCTTCTCTCAATGAAAGATCACAATTTGATGTGCTTGTCGTAGGTGGTGGTCCTGCTGGTGCATCTGCAGCAATTTATTCAGCACGTAAGGGCTTAAATACAGGCATTGTTGCTGACCGGTTTGGTGGACAAGTAGCTGATACGCTAGCAATCGAAAATTTTATATCTATTAAAGCAACCGAGGGGCCTAAGCTCGTAGCTCAGCTTGAAGAGCATGTTAAAGAGTACGATGTAGATGTCATGCACAATCAACGAGCCGTCGGTCTTAGTTATAAAAATGGTTATGAAATCACGCTTGAAAACGGAGCTGTGCTCAGTACTAAATCGTTAGTACTGGCAACGGGCGCTCGCTGGCGTGAAATGAACGTAGCTGGTGAACAACAATACCGTGGTCATGGTGTAGCGTATTGTCCACATTGTGATGGACCGTTATTTAAAGGCAAACCTGTTGCCGTTATTGGTGGTGGTAATTCGGGTATAGAAGCGGCAATTGATTTAGCTAATATTGTTGAGCACGTTACGGTACTTGAATTTGCAGATACGTTACGCGCCGATGACGTCCTTATTCGTAAAGCCAATAGCTTAGAGAATATCACCATTATTAAGAATGCCCAGACTACAGAAGTACTCGGTGATGGTAAAAAAGTGACGGGCTTAAGCTATACTGACCGCACCTCAGGTGAGAACAAACAGTTAAACTTAGCCGGTATATTTGTGCAAATAGGCTTAATACCTAACACTGAATGGTTAAAAGACAGTAATGTTGAACTCAGTCAGTTTGGCGAAATAATAATAGATGCAAAAGGAGCGACATCTTTAGCGGGAGTATATGCTGCGGGAGATGCAACGACCACACCATTTAAGCAAATTATCATTGCGATGGGCAGTGGTGCAACAGCAAGCCTAGGGGCATTTGATTACTTAATTCGTCAAACACCTAGTGAAGAGCAACGCGTAGCATAAATCGAATTATAGTCTCTTGATATAACAGCTCCCACCCATAGCTGTTTGTTCACCCAAGCCGCCCTCTCCAAAGGCGGCTTTTTTGTATAAAAAATTGTGCTAGTATTTATGCTTATTTTTTTAAAGAGTTTTAGCATGTATCAAGGAAGTTGTTTGTGTAACAAGGTCACAGTGCAAATTGATGGCCCGATCCAGAGCATTATTCATTGTCATTGCTCGTTGTGTCGTAAAGCCAGTGGTACCGCATTTGCGACCAATGGATTTATATCTCGTGTTGACTTTAAAGTAACCAAAGGCAATGAGTGGTTAAGCAGATTTGAATTTAAACCAGGGCGTATCCGCTATTTTTGTAGTGCATGTGGCAGCCCAATCTACAGTGAAAACCTTGATGATATAAGCAGACTAAGGTTGCGTCTGGGTATACTCGATAGTGATATTACAGAGCGTCCTATGAGCCATAACTTTGTTAGCTCAAAAGCGAATTGGGAGCAAATAAATGCTGATATCCCTCACTATGATGGTTTTGAACCGACACGCTAAGGTCGTTGGCTGATAGTGTTTTTATAATAAGTAAACTGGCAAATAGTCTGTGCCGCAACTCTCTGTTGCTTTTAAAGCAGTTGTTTCCCAGCACTTGTTCATTGGTACTGAGCCGCGGTTATAAATTGTTCAAAACTTTCACACCACACAATCACAGTGTTAAAGCGTGCAATATTAATATCGGCTGGCACCTTAATTATAAAACCATCGAATGTATTTACGCTTGCAACCCTTGTCATTGTACCTTTATATGCTAAAAAATCGGCTTCATTATCAATAAAGCGATTAGCTAAATAAAGCTGATAATCTGGGCCTGGGCTCAAGATGCCATCAAAAGAGATCATATTGTTGGTTAATCTGACTTGGCCGTTACCATAATGCAAAGCATCAGAGCCTGCGAGATCAGCTTTGAATTCACCACTATAAAGTGCTTGTTGTGCATGTGTGGCCAACTCAAGTTTGCTAGGAGAGGGTGGAGCCGTTAAAATTGGCAGTGTGTATAACCCTGCAACAAAGCCAACACAAAATATCATCAGATAAACGACTACCTGCCACAATTTACGCATCATAATAAGACCTTATCCATGAGAATATTCAGTATATTGGGCAAAACAAGCGGATGCCTTCATCTATAGTTATAAGCTAGCTTACAAAATCGGATTGGGCGAGTTCAATCGTCATTTAAGTATTTACTTTATTAGGGTGCTTGACCCTATTGTGAACTGACTTAGTTGTTAGCTCGCAATAAGTAATGTGAGCTATGTTGTTGCTAATTTAACTGGAAAATTTTTCTTGTTGATAATGCGAGATCTTGTTCTTTGTCACCAAAAAATTGTTGATAAAGCTGCTCAAACTTACCGTTTTTTTGAAGTTTTAGTAACCCAGCCTCTAACTCCATTAGTAAAGCATCGTTTTGTTTATGAGTGTAAAAATAATAATGACTCGGGTATTGCAACATGATCGTTGGTTCAATCATTAAGTTTTGATGCTGCAGTTTAGTCACCTCAGCGGCAATAGCTGATACAGAGCGAGGAAAATAATCTGCCAAACCTGTCTCGAGTGCTCTAGTCATGCCTTTATAATCTAGCTCTCCATTAACAGTGAAGCCATTGCGTATAAGTACATCATAATCAGACCAACTCTGCTTTTGTAATGCTATTAAAGGCTTAAGCTGTGCTGAAGTTGATATTTCAGCGAAGCGCGGTTGCTGATTTTTATTAATTATTAGTAATCGCTTGCCGTGTAAACCTTGGTAAATTGACAATGAGGTATGATGTAAATCTGGGTAGCTGTTAGCAGGGAGCGATAGCCAAGCTAAATTAATACTGCTTGCTTTTGACAACTCTTCCACCACGCGTTTTTTATTCATTGGTCTAATGGAGTATATAAAAGTAACCTGTTTTCCTTGCTCAGCAAAGGCGAGCGTTAATAGCGCATGAATATAGTGATTACGAGGGGTATCTGTGGTGCTGGGGCTTGCTAAGTGAAGATTAACGATTGCTTCATTAGCGTGTACAAAGTTAGTAAACGCCAAAGGCAATAACAATAACCAGAGCACTGCAAAATTATACAATTTCATCATTGAGCTATAACTTAAAAGTTTATGGCTCAAGTATAGCAAAATTATAATACCTCATTGTTGCAAAAAATATTATAAAAACGTAGAGGCTTTTGAATTACGTATTATACTTGTAAATATTAAAGATGTAGCTTTGGAATACTATGTTAAATAATTACTTGGTCCGTTCCCGTTTAATTGTATTAGCGCTTTTACCCGTTGTAATTTTTACGATTACTGCCATATATTCAATTAGTACTATGGGAGGATTAGTCAAAGGAATTGACAGTTTATATGAGAACCGTGTCGTACCATTGAAACAGATAAAAACGGTGTCAGATAACTACGCAGTTAATATTGTTGATTTATTTCATAAGTTCAAAGCTGGTACCATTAGTCAAAATGATTTACTTGCGGCAGTACAGCAGTCTCAAAATACAGCCGATAAAGAATGGAATACTTACCTTAGTACAGACTTAACCAGTGAAGAAAAAAGCTTAGTAAATACTGTCGAACAAAAACTTAAGCCAGTTCAAGCGCAAATTAAAAACTTGTTGAACAAAGTACGCACAGGGGATTTCCAGTCACTCCCACAACAGCAGTTTGTTACTGATCTATATAATGTATTCGATCCGTTAAGCGCAAGCTATCAAGCTTTAATAGAGCTGCAATTAAATGAAGCTAATCACTTTAAGAAACAAGCCGACGAAAACTTTGCGTTAGTAAGTCTAGTGATGAAACTATCAGTAGCACTGTTGATTTTTTTGTTGTTAGCCATTGCTTATTTTATTTACCGTTCAATTCAAAACCCATTGGTGGCGCTGCGCGATACCATTACGCAAATTGCAAATAATGCTGACTTGCGAATACGAGCCAATGTACTTGGTGAAGATGAAATTGCAGATACTGCACGAAACTTTAATAATATGTTGTCACGTATACATACTTTAGTAACCGATGTATCTGGGGCGACGTTAACTTTATCTTCTGCGGCAGAAGAAATGAACTCAATTAGTGAGCAAGTGGCCTCAACAGCCACAGAGCAAGAGCAACAGTCTACAATGATTGCGACAGCCATTACGCAAATGAGTAGTGCGATTGAACAAGTGGCACAAAATGCGATGGCCACATCAGAAAAAGCCACTAATGCAGATAGTAAAGCACAACAAGGGCAGCAAGCCGTTGCTGATAATATTAGCTCAATCCAAACGTTATCTAAGTTAGTAAATACAAATACACAATTAATAAACGACCTTAATACACAAACAAATGATATAAATCAGGTTGTAATGATGATCCAAGGCGTTGCAGAGCAAACTAACTTACTGGCTTTAAATGCTGCGATTGAAGCCGCAAGAGCAGGGGATTCTGGTCGTGGTTTTGCTGTTGTTGCCGATGAAGTAAGGCAGCTTGCTCATAATACCCAAAAAGCCACAGCGAGCATTAATGAAATGATCAGCAAGCTACAAGGTATGGCTCAACAAGCTGTTGTTGCTATGGGCAACGCTGAAAGTAGTGCACAAGAAAGTGTTGATCATGCAGAATATTCATCACAAGTTTTAACTGAAATAAATCAAGAGGTAACCGAAATTGCCGATATGAACACGCAAGTGTCAACAGCCACTGAAGAGCAAAAAATGGTGGCCCATGAATTAAGTAGTAACATCAACGAGTTTAGTTCTAGTATTGCATCAGTGAGTGAAAGTTCTCAGCAAAACGCACAAGCATCACAGGAGTTGGCGTTACTCGCAAGTATGTTACAACAACAAGTAAATGAGTTTAAAGTATAACACTGTAATGAGTGTACCTTGTTACTAATAGAGTACGAATGACAAGGTACAGTCTAAATTTATTAGTTTCACAAGGTTTGGATCGCGCAGCTTTGTGACAACATCAGCAAAAACAATAAGCTGCCACACACTTTTTTATAGATAAAATCATTGTTCTATAGCTGCATGTTTTGCAAGTGTTGCTGTGCAGCCACAATCCCCATCTGATAACCATCGCTGAGCTTTTGATAGTTTTTAGTGGTGCGGCCAACGTTAAAGTCAGCAGGTGGTGCGATGATATTTATTTTACAGTCTGCAGGTGGATTATGAATAAACGCAATACTGGCATTATAGTTATCAGCACGAGCTAAAGATGCACTGGCAAGTGCCGGGTGGTTTTTATAAATGCGGCGTGTAAACCATGGGGCCTTACTGGTTTTTTTACGATATCCAAGTGGTTGTGATAAAACGACCGTGATTTCTTCAGCCCCCATTTGATAGGCTTTTCGGATCGGAATTGAATCAGCCACACCGCCATCGGTCATGGCAATACCATCAATGAGTGGGTAATCACGATAAGCAATAGGAATCGCACAGGAGGCTTTTAACTGCTGCTCCATTTGCTCTGCTGTCGCTTTTAAATACTGCGCTGATGCTGTGTCTATATCGGTTGCGACTATATAAAATTCACAGTTCTGTGCTGCAAATGTGCCAAGATCTAAACGAATATCAGCCATGGTGGTTTGCCATAACCAATCTAAGTCAAATAAATGCCCACCACGGATAAAGCGCGCTAAATTAATAAACTCGGGTCGGCATGAATAATCAGTGATCACTTTATGATTACGTTTAGCTTGTTGGCATAAATAAGCCGCAATATTAGTTGCTCCAGCAGAGACACCAAAGCAGCGATTAAATGGTTGGTATTGTGCCCCTAAGAACGCATCAAGTACGCCGGTGGCAAATATGCCGCGCATTGCACCACCTTCTACAACAAGGGTGTGTTTGTTGTTGCTCACCAAATTTTCTCCTTTAACTACTAACATTCGAGTTAATCACTTTGCAGTGCTTCAATAGGATCAAGCTGTGACGCTTTGATCGCGGGGTATACACCAAAAATAAGGCCGACTAACGCACAAATACTAAACGATAACACTATGGCGGTCATTGACCACGATACCGCCCACTGCGAATACATAGAGATAATTTCAGACAAGCCAATACCAAATACCACACCCAGTAAGCCACCTAAAATAGAAATGGTAAAGCTCTCGGCAATAAATTGTATCCGAATGTCTTTTTGTGTTGCACCAATAGCACGCAGTAAGCCAATTTCTTTAGTGCGTTCAAGCACCGTCGCCAACATGATATTCATAATACCGATACCGCCAACCAAGAGTGAAATGCCTGCCACGCAGGACATCACAATATTAAATATTTGCTGGGTTTGTTTTTGCTGGGCTAATAACGCGGCAGGAATAACTAATTCAAAATCATCAATATCACTGTGGCGATTTTGCAGTAAATGTTCCAGTGCTTGTGCGGCAACAATTGGATCAACCGATTTATCAATGGCTAGTTTCAAGCTGCTGACTTCACTATCAAGTAAGCCACTTTCAAAGCGGTGTAATGCAGTACTAAGTGGAATAAATACTTGGTTTTGTTCGTTACCAAGTTTGACTCCTTGAAATTCTTTTTTCTTTAAATAAGGCGCTTGTAAAATACCGACTACTTTAAACCATAAGTGGTTAATTTTTATTTGTTGACCGAGTGCGTCACCTAACGGAAATAGTTGCTTGGCAGTATTTGCGCCAAGCATTGCCACTTGAGCAAACCGTTGTTGATCGTTTTTATTTAATATACGTCCAGCAAATAGTTGAAAATGTGACAGCTGAAAATAATTAGCGCTTACACCTACGGCATTGGCGTCGCTGTTATTGTATTGGCTAAAAATATGATACGTCTCGATGGTTTTTTGTGCGGCAAAATCGGTAACAAAAGGCAGCGAATCGTGGGCAACTTGGGCATCACGCAGGCTTAAACCGGCCGAATGCTTACGTTGCTCTTTGAGTTCTTTTTCATCGAACTCTTTGCCATTAACAATCAAATTATATAACCCCATAGAGTCAATCATTTTCATGGCTTCACGTTCAGCACCTTCACCAATATTGAGCATAGCAATGACGGCACCGACACCAAATATCATCCCTAATAAAGTCAGTAAAGTACGTAACTTATGCTGTGCAAGCTCTAAGGCGGTGTCAATAAATAAAGTTAAATATTTCATCAGATGTCCTTTATATCAATGAGTGAGATCACATCATTAGCAGCTAAACCTGCGAGGATCTCTACATGACTAAGGTTATGTTTGCCTAATGAAACGGTCTTTTTGACAAATTCGCCAGCTTCTTCAACATAAACATAATGCGCATTTTGTTCGGTAAAAACACTTTGTTTGGGTACCACTAAACGCTCACTTTGCGGTGTCACTAAAATAGTCGCATTGAGTTTTAAACCCGGGCGTAAAGCGTTATTTTGCTGATTTATCGTTGCTTTTAGCTCGTAAAATTTTTGTGGATCGCCGCGTTTTATTGATTTAGGAAACGGCGATACCGCGATTAACTCGCCGCTAAATTGCTGCTCAGGCAATGCAATAAGTTTGAATGTAAGTGACTGACCTACTGTTAAATCGATTGCTTCACGTTCAGACACATATAACATCAACTGCATTTGGCTAACATCAGGCAGTGCTGCTATTTTTTGACCAGGCCATAAGGATTCACCCGCTCGCGGTTTTTCGCCGCGCCAATTAGTACTATGGGTTAATAAGCCATCGTGAGGGGCGATGATCTCAAGCAATGATAGGTTAGTGTTCAACGTTGCTAATTTTTGTTTGTATTGGTCTTCTTTCATTTTTAATAACATCAACTCTCCGGTGGCACTTTGCTCAAAACGGCCAGTTTGCCAGTCGTAGTAGTTATGTTTTGCATTTAAAAACTCAACATTTTGTTGTGACTCTAAAATATCTAATTTAGAGCGAATGCGTTCATCTTCAATTGAGTAATCTTCGGCAAATTGCTTTTCTTCATTAACCAATACAATATCGTGCTCTAAAATAGTCTTATCTTTATCTATTTCTCCTGATTTTTGTGCTAAATCTTGCGCTGCTAAAGCCGCTTGATTAGTGTTTTTTTGGCTTTGCCGACGCATTTGTTCGCCATCAAAACGAGCAATGACCTGACCTTTTTTAACTTGGCTATATTCTGGCATTAACCACGCTAAAGTTTGTGGCCCACGGCTTGATGCTGGCGCAACAATCAGGGTTTCATTTGCTGCGATCAAATGCCCTTTGGCTTCAACCTCAGTTTTAAAACTATGTTCACTAACCGTATAAGTAAGCGCGTTTTGAATTTCATGTTCTTTTGAACAACCGCTGATAAATAAAGCTGTAACGATTAAGCTAAGTGCAAAGCTCGTTTTCATAATTTTACCTCGTCGCCTAGTTGTAGGCCGCTTTTGACTACGGCGAGATTATCGGTAAAGTGACTTATCTCTATAAATTGTTTGTTATTTTCAGTGGTTGCAACATAGGGACCTTGTTGATCATATTGCAAACTGGTTAAAGGAATACTTAATACTTGAGGTAGGCGAGCGGTGGTGATCTCTAAGCGCGCAGTAAGTCCTGGGCGAATAACACTGGTGTCAATATTATCAATACTAACAATGGCATCCACAATCCGACGCTTATCTTGATATGACTTTTCTCTAAATACACGACCCAAACTCTTTATTTTCCCTGACACAACTAGTTCGCTACTGCCATCAATGGTTATTTTAACGGTTTGCCCTGGGGCAATTTTACCGCTGTCGGGTTCATCGATTTGTGCTTTTACTTGCATATTTTTAAGTACAGCAAGCTCAATAACAGGCTGACCAAATTGCACACTTTCACCAATGGATGACTTTTCACCTTCATAATTGGTTTTATAAATTACCAGCCCATCAATTGGGGCTTTTACCTTAAGGCGTTCAATATCTTGTAAATACCCGTCTACCTCACTTTGCAGCCGTGCAACTTTACTCTGCACCATTTTTAAGTTTAGTTCTTTGCTCTGTTGCTGAAACGTTTTCTTACTTTTAGCAAGCGTTAGATCGTTGTTTGCAATAGTAAAATCAATTTGTGACTTTTTACGTTCAACTTCAGAGCGAGATTGATCAACAATCTCTGCTTTGCGTTTAGCTTTATCGTAGTTCATTTTCATTTCGGCAACGCTGAGGGTCAATTCTTGCTCTTTGATAAGTTCTTTATTTTGCGCATTTTCGAGCTGTTTTTTTGCTCGCTCTAATGAAGATTGTTTGTCGATTAGCTTATCGCGAACTTGTTTATCGTCAAACGATACCACCACTTGGCCTTTTTTAACTTGGGTGTTTTCCGCTAGCATAGTCTTAATTTGGTATTGCCACATACGAGCAACTGACGGCGGGGCAATGATCGCACTGGTTGATGACTCTAGTTCGCCATTGGCATTAACCGTAATAGCAATATCACTCTTTTTCACTAGATAATGTTGTTGCTCATCGTCATTACATGCAGTTAATAGCAACATACTCAATATTATGCATAAAACGTTATGATTCATCAGAGTCTTCTCCGATTGTTAATTTTGCACTCATGCCCGGTAACAGTTTTAAATTCTGAGCGTTAAAGTTAAAGCGAGTTCTAAAGTAGGCATCTTTGCCCCACTGAAGGCGTTCTTCTGGCTGAGTTGAAATTTCGCTTAAAGTCGCATTGAGCGGCTGTTGTAAATAGGCATCGAATAACAATTGCGCTTGTTGGCCAAGTTGTAAATGTTGATAATCAATTTCGTGTACCCAGGCTTCAATGTAGAGTTCACTCATGGCCGGTATTTCGACAATTTTCCAGCCAGGTTGGGCTGTCATACCAACAAATGCTTTTTCGCCATTCCACGGATGGTTTGCATACAAAACCGGCCCTGTACGCTGTGCTTTAATGCTCATACTTGCCAGTTGCGTTTTATTGTATGCAAGGTCTGTTTTTAGTTGTTCAATAGTCAGTAACTGCTTATTGCGCGCAACGGTATTTTCAGTTTTAACTTGGCTGAGTTCTTCGGATGATTTTTGTTTATTGATCAGGGCTTTTTCAAGTTCGAGCTGATTTTTTTGATAATCATAGGTACTTAAGTTAGCGTGTGGAATAGCAGCATCAATACGGGCACGCGCTAGTAAAAGCTCAGTGCGCTTAAAGTTAAACTCAGCTTCTATTTGTTTTTCTTGATTGCTGGTGGTGATCCTAAGCAGCTCTTCTTCGGCGGCCTCTAAACTTACTTCATCTTGTTCAATTTCAGTGGCAATTGAGCCGCTATCAAACACCACAACAACATCATCTTGTTGCGCTATTTCGCCTTCTTTCATCATCCATTGCACTTGTACTCGCCAATTGTCTGATTTTGGAGCATAAAAAATTTGCTTATCGCTGGCTTTTAGCTCACCGCTAAGTAACAAACTTTGCGCATTGCTTGAGAAAGCTAAGCTGCAAAGTAATAATCCTAAACAGGCTTTGAAACATTGACTTTTTAACATCCGCTATCCTCTATGACTATGCCATCTTTCATACGAATAATTCGCTTAGCATAAGCAGCAATATCTTCTTCATGGGTTACCATGACCAAAGTATGTCCTTGTTGGTGGAGTGAGCAAAGCAACTGCATAATTTCATGAGACGTTTTACTATCGAGGTTACCCGTTGGTTCATCAGCAAAAATGACTTTTGGCTCGTTTACTAGTGCTCTGGCAATAGCAACTCGTTGCCGCTGACCACCGGACATTTCAAATGGTTTATGGTGTGCGCGATTTTGCAAGCCAACCTTATCCAGCATCGCCATAGCGCGCTCACTGGCTTGCTGTTTTGGGGTGTCAGTATAACGCAGTGGCAAAGCCACATTTTCTTGAGCACTAAGGCGAGTTAATAAGTGAAAGGTTTGAAATATAAAGCCAATCTTTTTATTGCGGATAGCTGACAAACTTTCGTCATCTATTTCTTTAATACTTTCACCAGAGAGCAAATAACTGCCTGAGGTTGGTGTATCGAGACACCCAAGGATATTCATTAAAGTCGACTTCCCTGAACCGGAAGCGCCCATCACGGCGACAAACTCACCTTCTTTAATATGTAATGAAACATTACTTAATGCAATGACTTGCGTTTCGCCTGCACCATAAGTACGGCAAAGATTTTCGACCCTGATCATACAGTTACTTTTGTTTTTATTATTATCTGATTGGTTAAACTAGCGAGTTTTATAGCGAGACACAAGTCCAAATCTAGTAGTTAAATATACGTCTATTTGCAGCCTTTAATTGTTTTAACATTTAAAGGCTAATTAAATCATCATCAGTTAACAATTTCGTGGTTTTACCGTTGATTTGTTGCGTTTTAGCCAAGAGTTGAGCGGGTTTAGCGAATATTTTTTGTTACAAAAAAGCCAAGTAATTCGATAAAAGAATTACTTGGCTGGCTTTATGGTAAAAAATCATACAGCATATTCAGAGTGTTATACCCACATCTAGGTTAAATTGCTGCAACCCACATAACACCGACTTCTTTTTTTACCACTTTTACATGGGTGCCAGCACTCAGTGGTTGCTGGCTTTTTAGTTTCCAGCTCACCCCGGAATACGAGTAGGTACTAACACCTAAATCATCAACATCGCTAGTGAGTATAAAATCAAGCTCAGCAAAGTCACTTGTCACTTCTTTATGATCAACATTATCTTGCATGCGTTTTAGCGGTTTCCATAGTAAAACAGCGCATGCGGCGGTGACCAAGGTATTACTCCAAAGTGCGGTGGTTAATGAGTCTTCTAACAGCGCGAAGTTCATCATTAATCCAGTTGCAAATAATGATATACCCAAAAACAACAATATAAAGGTCGACATTCCCAGCACTGCTACTTCAATTATCAGTGCCAGTACACCTAAAATCATCAGTGTTTGGGCTAAATTATTGGTAATGAACTCCATAGTTTGCTCCTTTACAGTTTAACCTTTTTGTTTGGTATTTAAGGTATTAATAATCGACATCGCTTGCGCTACCATAGAGCTGGCATCGGTGCCGTTATCGGGTAATAAAACAACTGACGATTCTTTAGCAATGGCTTGTTTTGCGGCAATTGCTTTTGAGGCGAGGTCTAATTGAATGGCTTTTTGACCTTGCTCAGTATCAGCTGCTTCACCTACTTTACGTAGTGCATCAGCTTGTGCTTCGGCTACCGCAATAATGGCTTTAGCTTCACCTTCAGCACGCAGGATTTGCTCGGCTTTTTCTGCTTCAGCGGCTAGTACTTGCGCTTGTTTTTTACCTTCAGCGACATTGATATTAGCTTGACGATCACCTTCTGATTCTAAAATTTGTGCACGTTTAACACGTTCCGCTTTCATTTGTGCTTCCATCGCTTCCATTACTGATTGCGGTGGCACAATATCTTTAATTTCATAACGTAATACTTGAATACCCCAAGGATCTGCGGCTTGGTTAATTGCCGCAACAATATTAGTATTTAGTACATCACGTTCTTCAAAGGTTTTATCCAGCTCCATTTTACCAAGCTCTGAACGCATCGTTGTTTGCGATAATTGCGTAACGGCAAACACATAATCATCAACACCATAAGTGGCTTTGTATGGGTCCATAACACGGAAATACAATACACCATCAACAATCAATGAAATATTATCTTTGGTAATAGCAGATTGCGACGGCACATCTTGAGCTTGCTCTTTTAAGCTACGATCAGCGGCAATACGATCAACAAACGGCACAATAAAGTTTAGGCCTGCTTCTTTAGTTGATTGATACTTACCAAAACGTTCAATGAGCCACGCACGGTTTTGTGGCACAAATTTAACACTGCTTTTTAGCAGTACTAAAACAAAAATGAGTAAAAACGCCTCAACAGTGAATAACATGTTGAGAACTTGCGTGATCGGGTCCATAGATACTCTCCTTTAATAGTGGCCAATATGGCATGCCACACTATTACTTATGTAATTATTAGCGTGACTAAACCTAGGTTACCATCGTGCTGTTAACCCGCCTAGTGAAAATTCGTGACAAAGTATGTCAGTTAAAAATTGAGCATATTCTAGTTTTTAAGCAGATACAATAAGACGTTACTGCTTTTTAGGTGATGGTTAGTGCCACACGTTCATTACGTGCACAAAGATTTACTTGGAATGACGATGGTACGCCAAATTTTGCAAAAGCTGGCACAAACTTAGAGCAACAAGCGTTTACTGCGCTGTTGTGGCAAATGGTGCCTTAGTGCCTGGCTGGCGCGAATGTTGAAATGGCTTGCGAAACTAAAACAGCGCAATGGTGTATAACGCCAGTTGAAGGTAGGGCGTGATGTTGAACAATTTAATTATTGATATGTTTATCTAAGCTCATACCATGGCACTGATAAGCGCACCAGTGTCGGTAACACCAGCTTCTTTCATTGCTTCAGCGATTGTTTGAACTAATGAACCCATTTGAGCTTGCATTGATACAATCATATTAGTTTGCGCTTCGACTTGTGCTTTAACAGCCTCATCTTGCTGGTTATCTAGCGCTTTTAACTTAACGAGTTGCTCTTTTTGTTGTTCAATCTGTTCTTTGACTTTTTTCAGCTGTTCGATCATTTTAGCGATATGATCGGGCATATCTGAACTTGCCTCTTTTTCCGCTTTCTCTTTCGTTTCCCTGCCTGATAAGTTGTCTAACTCTTTCTCTGATAAACGATAGTCAGCACCGTTTTGGTTTTTTGATGTTGTTGCTGTTTCTTGTTTCGTTTTCTGTGTGGTATCTGTTTGCTCTGTCGCTATCTTTGTTGGATAGGCTTGCTGTTTGTGTATGTGCATTATTATTGATTATCCTTAATATTATATTTGTATGTTATCGGCCAACTTGGTAAAGCTCTAAAGAGCTAATAAAAAATAATTTAGTCAAATATTAACGTAGCTTGCATTTTAAGCTGCGTAATAAAGGAAATCACCGTGGTGAGCAATGTCAAATATATATATTCAAAATGAAAAAAGGATTGGCAGATTCAGCTTCGAAGTGCATAACCGCTATGCAGCTATCACTACCATTATCAGCAGTGAAGTGATCGTAACAACTGCTTTTTCGTAGGACTTTAATAAATCAATCGTTGCCGCTGTAACTGTGTCTGCTGATTTATCTTCAACAGCGTGCGGCCGCTCATCAATACTTACTCTATTTTTTAAAGCAATTCACATATATTCAGCTGGCCACTTTTTCTACCAATTCAAGTTATGTATTTATCTTCTGAATCTAAGTTATTACGCAGTTAAAACAGCGAATAAAAAGTATTTACAGCAGCATTGTCAAAGATTTGCCTGATGACGCGCTAAGGTTATAGTAGTATCATAGAATGAGTATTTTTAAAGGAACTGCTTATGGCACGCATTGAAAATTTAAATTTGTCACAACAGGTAACTAATGAGTTAGGTAAAGCCATTATTAATGGTCATTACACTGCTGAAACGGGTTTACCTACTGAAGCAAAATTATGTGAAGAGTATGGCATTAGCCGTACTGCTATTCGTGAAGCAGTAAAAATGCTTGCTGCCAAAGGGCTTATTTCATCGCGCCCACGTCAAGGCATTCGTGTTGAACCAGCAAACACATGGAATTTATACGACACTAGTGTATTAAAATGGTTGCTTGATAGTAGCCCGACCTTGTATGTATTAAAAGAATTTTTACAAGTACGTTTAGCCATTGAACCGCAAGCTGCGGCACTTGCAGCAAGACGTGCTGATAAAGGCGCAATTGCAGAGATTGCGATTGCAGTTGAAAAAATGCAAGCTGCGGCTGATGCCTCCGATGGTGAAATCCATGAAAGTGATTTAGCCTTTCATACCGCAATTTTGTTTGCCAGCGGTAATCGTTTTTTCTTTCAATTGCGTGATTTTATTTGTACTGCACTTAACGTTAGTATTCAGCATACAACTCCCGCGAAAGGTAATAAAAAAGCCATTGCGGATGAACACTTTAAGGTGTACCAAGCAATTTTAAATGGTGAGCCTGAGCGCGCTAAAAACATGATGACGAACATGATTGACGAAGCGATGTCATTTATTGAAAAAGCAATAGCTGAAAAAGAGTCTCAAAACGAATCGAAGTAACCATGTTTGTTAATGAATGCTCTTAATACTTAATGAAATAATTCTAGCCTCAATATCACACACAACAAGTTATTCAAGTCTCGTTGCTAAATGTGTTTTTATTAATGAGCACAATAGGCATGTATTTTTTGGCGCTATGGATAAACATCAACAACACAATACAGGGGTGTTGTATCGCTTATCTCAGCAACAAGCGTGTATTTGTAAAATTTGACGAGACAATGGGCTTTCCCGATGGCATGACAGTCGATAACGACAATCACTTGTGGGTCGCGTCTTGGAATGGCCACGGCCTTTATCGTTTTTGTGAAAATGGCACTATCGTGCATTTTTATCGACTTCCCGCACCTAGGATCACCAGCCTCACTTTTTTTGGCGATGACCTAACAACCATCGCCGTTACCTCCGCCCGTACTGGCCTAGAACCTGAGATACTAAAACAATACCCCTACAGCGGCGCCGTATTTATTTTAACGGCAAGCGTCAAAGGGATCGCAGAAAGCCCAGCCCAATTGTAATTAAGTAGATCGCAAATAAACGATGTATGCCCTTGTTATTAAAGGCCGCGCTCGAAAGTATGTTTAATTTTTGATCTAAAACAACCCGTTAAGGCAGAAAAGGAATTCTGCTTGTAATCAATGGTTTTTCTGATAACTTGGAATGATAATAAAAAATAATAGTGCAGGGAACGCATGGTTGAAACAACCGATCAAAATAGCCAGCCACTTAACTACAACACCCAACAACGCTTTCATTTTATAGAGCTCATTATTCAATGGGAAGGACGCCTGACAACCAATCATTTGCAGCAGCATTTTGGTATCAGTCGCTCTAATGCATCCCAGTTGATTCAAGATTATTTAGCGCTCTCCCCACACAGTTTAATTTACAACAACTCGCTAAAAGGGTATCAAGCGAGTGATAGTTTTATAGCCAAGTTTAAGCAGCTGGATCTAACCAATTACTTAAAAACTACACAAGCGAGTATGCAAGATCAAAGTGAGTACCTTACATGGCTAAACTCACCACTTGCACCCATACAACCAGATAAAGTAAGAGGCGTTTTACAAGCGCTGAAACAAAAGTTAAGGGTTGATGTTGGTTATGCATCCATTGCAAGCCCAGAATTCGAATCAAGAATTATCAGCCCACATAATTTAGTGTTTGATGGTACTCGTTGGCATGTACGAGCCTACTGTGAAAAAAACCAAGACTTTCGAGATTTTGTATTAACCCGTTTTAGTGGCGAATATGAATTTGAAGGCACCGCCCAATTTGACCAAAAACACGACACATTATGGCAAACTCACCTCAACGTAATAATAGAACCTGATCCGCGTTTAGCCCAAAACAAAGCGCGTATTATTGCGCTCGATCACCAAATGCAATTGCAGCCCAATGGCCGATATCAGCGCACTCTAAAAATACGAGCAGCTTTATTACTTTACCTTTTAAAACAATTAGGTGTTGTTAGTTATCACGTTAATCCTGAAGCGCAACAAATCATATTAAGTCCTGAATGCTTAGCCCAGTTACAGCCTTATTTACCTCGTTGATTTAAATCAACTGACTATAAAATAACGAATAAAAGAATATGTACAACTAAGCGACAGGTGATAAATGTACAGTGTTGTTGAATTAACCTAGTAAGCGTAGGGTTTGATAAAACCCGTTAAGGAATAGAGTGATGTCGATACCAAGTTATTTTAAATATTGGGGAAAAGCGAAAAAAGATCCGTTACAAAGTGGCGCTGATTATCATTTATTACCTTATCATTGTTTGGATGTGGCAGCGGTTGCTGACATTTGGTTAACTGAATCTCGCACTTTGCTAAAGCAAATTGCTATACAAATTAACTGCCTGGAATCAGATGCTAAAGCAATAATATTGTTTTATGTTCTACTGCATGATTTGGGAAAATTTGATGCTCGATTTCAAAACTATGTAGAAGAAATAAGAGTTCAGTTACAAGGCGAAGAGTTTGAGGTTGAGCCTGAAAAATACGCACATGGCTCGCATGGTTATCTTCACTTTATGAAGTCTTACGGCCATAACGAGGCAATGAAAGCTGTAGCCGGTCATCATGGTTATTGTGATACATCGATTGACCGTAATTTAGCTGAACCTGACGCTGATGAAGAATTAGTTGAGTTAGATAAAGTTGCTCGAAAAGAATGGATTGAATTTTGTTTGGCTTGGACAGGTTTAACAGAAATTCCAGATATCGGCGATATTCCAATGTTAGCTGGTTTATGCAGTGTTGCCGATTGGATTGGTTCTTCAATCACTAGTTTTAAAACTAAAGTTGAGGATTTAAATGAATATTATCAGTGCACTTTACCACGAGCTAAACAAGCGTTAATTGAAGCGGGTGTATTAAATAAGTTAAATGGTGCAGGTTTTGAATATTTATTCTCACCATACCAACCTCGCGGTATACAAACCCTATTGAATGATATGCCATTAGAAACAGGTTTAACTATTGTTGAATCTGATACTGGCTCAGGAAAAACAGAATTTGCATTAGCTTATGCATCTATGTTGATAGAGAAAAATTTAGCAGATGGAATTGTTTTTGGTTTACCCACTCAAGCAACCGCTAATGGTTTATTTGAACGCATAGGTGAAGCTGCTAGTAAGTTATTTCCAGATAGCACACTTACATTGGCGCATAGTAAATCTAAATACTTAATGCCAGATGAAAATGGATTTTTACATCAATCAAGCAAAAGAGCTTTTTTAGGTTCTTTGTCAGTTGCAACCGTTGATCAAATATTAATGGGGGTGTTGGGTATTAAGCACCAGTTTATCCGTTCATTTGGTACTAGAAAGTCGGTCCTTATTTTAGATGAAATCCATAGTTTCGATGCTTATATGTACGCTTTAATAGAACGTGTGTTACAAGGGCAACATCAAGCGTATTCTAGTGTCATATTACTTTCTGCAACTTTGCCTTTGTCATTAAAAACTAAATTGGTTAAGCCGTACTCAGGTAAAGTCAGCAGTATTGAGTATCCACTGGTCACTCATGTTGGTATGGATGGAAAAACCCAAGAAATTGATTTGAAACAACCCATAGCACGAAAAAAAGTTTATTTAGAAAATTGGCTGTCCAATGACTTATTGCCAACTGCAGAACAACAACAAAGCTTAATTGAACACGCAAAAAATGGTGCAGTTATCGGTGTTATTTGTAATACCGTGCATGATGCACAAAATTTATATCAACAGTTAAAATCTCAAATTAATACCGAAGATGAACCATTAGAAATAGATTTATTTCATGCCCGTTATACCTTTTCAGATAGAGCCAGAATAGAAAAGCAAATTTTAGATATTTATGGTAAACATGCTGGCCGTCAAGGCCGTATTTTAGTTGCGACGCAAGTGGTAGAACAATCCCTTGATTTAGATTTTGATCTTTTGGTGAGTCAAATAGCCCCCATTGAATTTTTAATGCAGCGTATGGGCAGACTATGGCGTCACGACCGTATAAATACCGAGTTAAGCCCTCGCAGTACACGTATAAAACAACCTACTTTTATTACCTTACTCCCAGATCAACCAATATCTAGTTGGAAAACGCATTATCAAGGTAGTGGTTTTGTTTACCGTAATATCCGCGTTTTATATCGTACAAATCAATACCTGAATAAAAACTCTAAGCTTACTTTTCCAGATTGTTACCGTGACGCTATCGAGTATGTTCACAATGAACAAGCATATACGGAACAACCAGAAGAGTTACTCTCCTTATTTGAAAGTTATCAACAAGAACAAGATGGTTCTGCTTATACCGCCAAAATGTATAGCGTTCTCGATTCAAAACCATTAAATGATGTTGACCCACGCTGCGCTTTATTAACCCGTGAAGGTGAAATGACCGCAACCGTTGTATTGCTTAACGAACAAGGTGAATTATGGCATGGCGGTGATTATCAAGAGCAACAAGACAGAGAGTTAAGTACTGTAGCAATTGCAAAAAAACATGCAAAAGGCAAACAGGATCCTGATTTATATTGTGTAAAAGCGATTGTTAATCATGACATTAATTACAGTGAATTAGGGGTATTTTTGCCTCTAAAGAATGAATAATAAGATTAAATATTCTAGGGAGAAGGTATGTACATATCCATAGTTGCACTAAAAGCGACCGACAGTTATGAACAGCATCAGGCTATTTGGAGTTTGTTTCCCAATACCCCTGAACGTCGGCGAGATCATTTATTTCGAGTAGAAAATACAATGGCAACGGGTGAAGTGACGGTGTTGCTGCAATCGGCCACAGAGCCGGTCAGTAGCGAAGAATCTAACGTTTTACAAAGTAAACCATTTAATCCAACGGTGGAAAATGAAGAGTTCTATAAATTTAAATTAGTTGCTTATCCTACTAAATGTATTAGCCAAGGTAAGAAAGTGATTGAAATAAAAAATGAGAACGAACAAATCGCTTGGCTGCATCGAAAACTCTCTGGGGCAAATGTCACCGTTACAGCACTTGATAGTTTTTTAGTGAAAAACAAAAAGAGCTTTAATAATCGCTTTGTTTGTTTTGAAGGGGTTTTACAAATTACTAATGCTGATCAAATTTATCAGGCGCTGGTTATGGGTATTGGCCGACAAAAACATGCTGGTGCCGGTTTATTATCTTTAGCGAAAGCAAGTTAACTTAGGGGAATTTATGTATCAACGTATTTATAACGCTTACAGTAGTTTAAGCAAAGGTGACCAAGCGGAGCTGAAAAGATGCAATCTAAGCAAGCTAGCAAATTGCCCTGCTTACTTTAGAGTTTTGAGGTTTTCTGGTGCTAAAGATACTACGCAAACACAACGTATTTTATTTTTGATGACATCAATTGATGTTTCTCAAGAAAGTGAAGCGCAATCTGTAGCTCTTGCTCTTTTAAAAGCAGGCGTAAAAGAGTCACAAATTATTCAAATAACCCGCAGCGGTGACAATGCAATTGAGTATTTAAAACGTCAATTAGTGCGTTGTAAACAAGTGCAATTAGAAAGCTTAGGGAAGTTAGCACAATTTTGGGGTGAAAACTCCCGCCGCCAACTTTTAAAAGAATTTATTTTAGCAGAACAAGATTAATCTAATTCAAATTTAAGTATTTAAAAAATTTTAAAAAGGACATTCAAATGACAACTTTTATTAATATCCATGCGTTAATTTCTCATCCATCATCAATGATGAACCGTGATGATTCGGGCTTACAAAAAACTGCCGTATTCGGTGGAACAATCAGAAGTCGCATATCAAGTCAGTGTTTAAAAAGAGCAATTCGCCAAAGTGATCTATACAAAGAAAATGTTGAAGAACTATCAATTAGAACGAACAAGTTTGATGATTTATTCGCTTTGTGTATTAAAGAATTGCCTGAATTTGAAGCTAAATTAATTGAAGACGTTTTAGAAAATATGGGCTCAAAAGTAAAAACTGAAACGAACAAAGAAACAAAAGAAAAACTCCGTTTTTTTGATGCGGTACAACCTTACTCTATTGGAGCGATCAGAGAAGCTATTAATATGGTTCAAGCAGGAACTGAATTAAAAGATTTAAAGAAAATCGTTCAAATACCCACTATAGATGTTGCACTATCGGGAAGAATGGACGCAAGTTGCCCTGAACGTAATGTTGAAGCAGCAATGAGCGTAGCACATAGCTTAACAACTCATAGCGCAGATATTGAAGTTGATTGGTTTACAGCGTGTGATGATTTGGCTGAACAAGGCTCTGGTCATATTGGCACCCATGAATTTAGCTCTGGCGTGTTTTATCGTTATGCTTCAATAGATGTGGAGCTTTTAGCAAAAAATACCAAAAAAACGGTCAGCGAAACTAAACACATTGTAAATACAATAGTAAATTGCTTTGCTCAAGTCTCACCATCAGCTAAACAGAAAACATTTGCAGCACACAATAAAGCTGATTTCGTTTTATGTACAAGTTCAAATCAACCTCTGTCATTAGCAAATGCATTTAGGAAGCCGATCAAAAATACCGGTGAAGTCATGGAAGAATCAATAAAAGCCTTAGTATCTCATTACGAAATGTTAGTTGATGGCTACGAATTACAATCACAAGCCAAAGCATTCGATTTAACTCAAACAGCATTGAGTGAAAAAATAACCTTAGTCAGTAAAATTAGTGAGTTAACGTTTTAATTAGTTTCACAACATGGGAGTTGTTTATGAAAACGTTAATTCTAAAAACTGAAGGTTTATCAGCTTATGGCTTGCAAACCTTTGATGTCCATAGGCGAGCAAATCATTTTCCTACCCGTTCAGCCATTGTGGGGTTATTGGCTGCGGCACTAGGTATTACCCGTAAAGAGCAACAAGCACTTTATGAGCTGTCAGAACAAATTACGACAGCGGTGCAAGTAAATCAAGCAGGTGAAAAAATGATGGATTATCATACAGTGCAAAATTTCCGTAGCCCTGACGGTAAAATTCAAAAAGGCACAAAACCCACATACCGTGAATATTGGTGTGACAGCGAGCACACCTTTGCTATTAGTGCTGAATGTGAACTAATTAGTAAATTAGAAGCGGCCGTTAAAGCGCCTAAATTCACCTTATTTCAGGGACGGAAATGTTGCCCATTAACTAGACCGTTATTTGATCGTGTAATGGATGAAAGTAACCCAGCAATCGCATTAAAAAAATTGGCGAATAAAGGTCAAATTTTTAGTGATATTGAAGGTGAAAACCAAGTAGCTCGAATACAAGTAAGGGATAAGTTAACACTTGCATCTAGAAAGTACGCGATGCGAATGGTGTATGTCAGTGGTGAAATGATTAAACCTGAACAGGAGTTGGCTAGTGAACTTACTTAAAGATCCCTTTATTTCAACGACTGATGGCAAAGTGTCATTAAAAGATATTTTGACCTCAAATAAAGACTATCAGTTACAGTATTTTTTTGATGAAACACAGTTGGCTATGTTGCAAATGTTGTCATCACTTTCAACAGTAGTGTTAAAGCCAACAATATCAGATTTGAATGATTATTTAGCAAATGGATTAAGCCCTGGACAATATGATGCACTACTTGAAAAAGTCGATAGCCAGTGGTTTGAAGGTGAGCGTTTTATGCGTTCAGCTTTTCCTAGTAAAGCAAAAATAGCCGATGGGCCTATTACCAAATTAGTCTCTGGCATTGAATGTGGCGGTTCTGCAAATGCCCTAGGGTTATTTTCAGAGTCTAGCGAAGTGAGTATTTGCTGCACCGACTGTACACATGTTTTAAATTATAATTTACACATGAATATTAAAGGTGAGTGTTTTGGGCCAACAGGTGCTACAGGTATTCGTGGTGGTGGTTCTATAAGCACTCTTATTTCTGGTGAAAATTTAAAGTCGACAATTTTATTAAATACTGTTTGTATTGATTACTTTAATGAGCAAGCCCAACTAGATGATGATGCCGAAAGTCGTTTTATGTGGGATATTCCGCCGATATCAGACATTTATTCTGCACCCAAAATTGGTTTAGAACGTGGTTTATTTGCACTTGCTTATCATATTGATTTTCCAGTAATTGATACTCCATGTACTTGTGATATATGTGGCAACACAGCAGATCAGAGTGTAACTACTTTTCAGCGCGTTAAGTATAGTGGATCGTATGGCTCCACCAAAAAAGGTCGTGATAATGGTGCTGGCTGGTGGTTACACCCTTATACACCAAGAAATGTAAAAGAAGATGGTATATATGCCGTTTGCGCACGAGATCAATATTGGCAGTCATGGCAAGAATTAACATCATATGTTATCGGTAAAGAAACAGATAAAACATCAGTTAAACCAGCATTCATTATCAACCAATTTCAAAATAAATTGGGTGTAGATTTGTGTTTAAGTCTCCTTGTAGGTGGAAATATTGCCGATCAAGGCTCGATCGCTGGGCGAGTCTATGATTTATATTCAATGCCATCATCATTATCTAAAAACAATTCAAGAATATCGTTAGTTATCAATGCAGGTTTAACTCAAAAGGAAAAACTCTCATTAGCGTTCAATAAAATATTCGGTGTGGGTTACGATAAAAACTTTGTTGGAGGTATTAAAAACCAGGCAATACAAAAATTTACATCGAATGCGCAGCAAATTGTTCAGCAGATCTTATTAGATGTTAATCGAAAAGAAGCTACACAGTTAAGAAAAGAGGCTATTGAAGCGTTAAACAAAGAAGCTAAATCGATTTTTAAATCAGTACAACGTAAGTACCAACACGACTTGCCTTTATTTAAAGCATTAGTAAAAGGTGAGTTCATTTTATATAAAGCAGATAGTTAACAATGGCTTTTCTCCAGCTTAAACCCATACCAATTAAAGATCGTAATTCGATGATTTTTGTAGCGATGGGGCGCATTGATGTTCGTGATGGTGCATTTGTTGTGATTGACGAAGTCAATGGTGAGCGAATGCATATACCCGTTGGCTCAGTGGTGTGTATTTTACTCGAACCCGGCACACGTATAAGCCATGCTGCGGTAAAGCTTGCAGCCACGACAGACACATTGCTGATCTGGGTCGGTGAAGCTGGGGTCAGGCTCTATTCCGTAGGGCAGCCTGGAGGTGCAAGATCAGATAAATTACTATATCAAGCAAAGCTAGCGCTTGATGAAACTTTACGTCTAAAAGTAGTGCGAAAAATGTTTGAATTGCGTTTTGGTGAAGTCGCGCCAGAGCGACGTAGTGTTGATCAACTCCGAGGAATCGAAGGGGCGCGTGTTCGTAAAACTTACGCATTACTAGCTAAACAATATAATGTCGAATGGAAAGGACGCCGTTACGATGCAAAAGATTGGCAAGCTGGTGATATTATCAACCAATGTATTAGTGCCGCCACATCATGTTTATATGGTGTAACTGAGGCTGCTATTTTAGCCGCAGGTTATGCCCCTGCAATTGGCTTTTTACATTCCGGTAAACCGCTGTCATTTGTATATGATATTGCTGATATTATTAAATTTGATACGGTTGTACCCGCTGCCTTTAAAGTAGCAAGTAAAAGACCAAAACAGCCAGATCGAGAGGTACGAATAGCGTGCAGAGAAGCATTTAGAAAAGATAGAACCTTACAGCGGTTAATTCCTTTAATCGAAGAGGTATTAAGCGCTGGTGAGATCACGCCACCTAAACCATATGAAGATGCCCAACCGCCAGCACTACCAGAGCCTGAATCTATTGGCGATGACGGGCATCGCACTAATTAGGAGTGGATCATGAGTATGTGTGTTGTTGTAACTGAAGCTGTACCACCCAGATTAAGAGGGCGATTAGCTGTATGGTTACTAGAAATTCGCGCAGGTGTATACGTTGGTGATGTAGGTCGAAAGATTAGAGAAATGATTTGGTTTCAAGTCTCTGAGTTGGCAGAACAAGGAAATGTGGTTATGGCGTGGGCTACAAATACTGAATCGGGTTTTGATTTTATTACTTATGGTAAAAATGCACGGATGCCTATAGATTTAGAAGGATTAAGGCTGGTCAAGTTTACACCAGTAAACAACGAAACATTAAGCTAAAAATAACTGTTACGCTCTTTAAAAATTTGGTAGATTTGAACTAGCTGTTTTTATTTATAAAAAACAAGCATATACTATTAGAGTGTTCCCCGTACTCACGGGGCTGAACCGCTATAATACTTTGTATGCTGCAGCTTTAAATAGTGTTCCCCGTACTCACGGGGCTGAACCGCGGTATGTATCGAGTAAACGAAACTGGTGTTCGTGTTCCCCGTACTCACGGGGCTGAACCGTATGCAGAAAGGCACTAATATACAACGAAACGGTGTTCCCCGTACTCACGGGGCTGAACCGCGCAGCTTGGCGGGGATGGGCAGCGCCCATGAGTGTTCCCCGTACTCACGGGGCTGAACCGACCGTAAAAATCACGCCACACAAATAACAACGGTGTTCCCCGTACTCACGGGGCTGAACCGCCGTGGGTTAATCGCGCAGACTCACTTGATGAGTGTTCCCCGTACTCACGGGGCTGAACCGGCACTGGCAAAATCCAGTGTCGGGATTAGTACGTGTTCCCCGTACTCACGGGGCTGAACCGCCAGTATTGTGACTGGGGATTAAATGTAACACGTGTTCCCCGTACTCACGGGGCTGAACCGCTAACATCAAAATACACAGTTGAATTATCACGGTGTTCCCCGTACTCACGGGGCTGAACCGCTCAATCATTCTATACGTCCTAAATTCCAATTGTGTTCCCCGTACTCACGGGGCTGAACCGCAAACGGGTTTAAAAGGCAATAAAAAACCCCGCGTGTTCCCCGTACTCACGGGGCTGAACCGCAAGATATAGCCGGATGTCTACCTATTGACGAGTGTTCCCCGTACTCACGGGGCTGAACCGCGGTTGTACGACACATAATACCTACTATTACAGTGTTCCCCGTACTCACGGGGCTGAACCGCAGAGGTATATTAACGCCGGTGGTCAAACAACGTGTTCCCCATACTCACGGGGCTGAACCGTCATTGAGTACGACAAGAACAACCAAGTTCATGTGTTCCCCGTACTCACGGGGCTGAACCGTATCAGCCAAACCAAAAAGACACAGCCTTTGAGTGTTCCCCGTACTCACGGGGCTGAACCGTTAAAAGGTAAAGCGGCTGCTTTCTTTTCTGGGTGTTCCCCGTACTCACGGGGCTGAACCGCTTTCAGCATGTTGCTTGCTGCCGTTGATATAGTGTTCCCCGTACTCACGGGGCTGAACCGCTTGAGCCTAAAATCGGTGTAGGTATTGCGTAGTGTTCCCCGTACTCACGGGGCTGAACCGCAGTTTTCGATAGCCATTTTGATAAATAATTTGTGTTCCCCGTACTCACGGGGCTGAACCGGGCTTGGAAACTTAATGCATCCGGGCTTTGCAGTGTTCCCCGTACTCACGGGGCTGAACCGCGTAATACTTAGTATGGAATTTTTTAAATGGAGTGTTCCCCGTACTCACGGGGCTGAACCGAAGGTCATATATTCGCAGCTTTCACTAAAACGGTGTTCCCCGTACTCACGGGGCTGAACCGCAAATTGAAAAGAATGCAGGGGATAATCTGATGTGTTCCCCGTACTCACGGGGCTGAACCGCTTGCGTAGCCACCATTTATCACAGCTCATACGTGTTCCCCGTACTCACGGGGCTGAACCGAGGGTATACATCAATGACTAGACTAATAACAAGTGTTCCCCGTACTCACGGGGCTGAACCGCAAGTGCGCTTTAGTAGCAAAATTGAAGCGGTGTGCTCCCCGTATCCACGGGGCTGAACCGACGAAATTATAGAGCCGATCCGCTATGCAGCAGTGTTCCCCGTACCCACGGGGCTGAACCGGCCGTGTACTTCATTGGTGTTGGTGTTGTCATGTGTTCCCCGTACCCACGGGGCTGAACCGCAATCAATAATATCGACATACAATATTGCATTGTGTTCCCCGTACCCACGGGGCTGAACCGGCAAAGTGACCGCCTTTAACTTGAGCGCATAAGTGTTCCCCGTATCCACGGGGCTGAACCGTAATACTCTGTACACAAATTGACGAGTTTAATGTGTTCCCCGTACCCACGGGGCTGAACCGTTATTTGTTTTTTGTGTCTTAATAAATTAGCTGTGTTCCCCGTACCCACGGGGCTGAACCGTACAGAAAAGAGCCAGTATTACACCTTGTTTTGTGTTCCCCGTACCCACGGGGCTGAACCGAAGAATTTAACATAGCGCAGCTTGAGCAAAACGTGTTCCCCGTACTCACGGGCTGAATTGGTGAATTTAACTGGCTAATATTTCACTTGCTGAAGTGATCATTTTGCATTGCGGGTGACATTTCGCGCTAAAGCACGGCCTACAGTACAGTACAGGACATTTGGAGTATTGTTGAATTTATAAAGGGAGGGGTTAAGCAACATGTAATACTTTGATTTGTCGCGAGGTAAACTCGCTGCTACGAATACATGGCTCTAATGCTCTTCATCAAAGATTTGAATTTGATTGCGGCCTGATTTTTTTGCTACGTAGAGTGCGCTGTCGGCGGCGAGGATCATCATATCTGCGGTGGTATGTTTATCTGGTTTACAGCTGTAACATCCGATGCTGAGGGTGAGGTGGTCGGCGATGTTTGAATTTGGGTGCAGGATATTTAGTTGACTGATTTGCTGTTGCAGTAATTTGGCAAATTTTAAACAGTGGGTTTTATCAATGCTGGGTAACACAATTGCAAATTCTTCTCCGCCGTAGCGGGCTGCTAAATCACCTTGTCGCTTACATAAGTTATGTAGTGCATGGGCAACTTGTTTGAGCGCTTCATCGCCTTGCTGGTGGCCATGATTGTCGTTATAAAGTTTAAAATAATCGATATCACAAATGATTAAACTCAATGGTTGATTTGAGCGTGTTGCACGTTGAATTTCATTAAGTAATGTTTGATCAAAACAGCGACGATTGGCGATATTTGTTAGGCTGTCGAGGTTTGCTTGTGATTGCAGTTCTTGGTTGACCAATAGTAATTGTTGTTGAGCTTGCTCTAAGCGTTGTTTATACAGAACGTTTTTGAGTGCATTGGCAATAATTTCACCCACCAGTTTGATCCGCATAAGATCGGTGTCGGTCCAGTGGCGTATATGTGTTACGCAATCACAGCCAATAAAACCAAACAAGGAGTTCTCAGAGCGAAGCCCAATGCATAAAACAGATTTGATCCCTTCGGATTCAAATTCAGCTTTTTCGGCTGCAGCGGCTGGAGGGAGTAAATTAACATTCGGTACCTTAAAAACGTGCTTTTCGTTCATCATAGTAAAAAAGTACGGTAGTAAATCTTGCTGAATACCTTGCAGCTTTTCTTTAAATGGCTTGATCTGTGTATTAACCCATTCATGGGTATTACTCATTTCTTTGCCGTCTTCGCTAAATTGAAATAAATAGCTGCGGTCAGCATCACAAAATGTACCTATGGTTTTTAAAGCACTTTCGATTTGTTGGTCTAGATTATCTATCTGTATATCAATTAGTTGCGTTGATATTTTTGCTATTACTTCGTCAAAGTCAGCTTGCACAGAGCACGATGAGTGTGATTTTAACACCAGCATCATTAATTGTGGGCCAATTAGACTGTAGGTGACTGTTACACAGGATATTGTGTGTTTTGTGGCGATATTATAGGTTTGTTCGGTGTTATTTTGGGGAGTTAAAAAGGTGTGATAATCAACAATCGTGTGGTTTTCTGTTTGTTTAATAGATAAGTGCTGAAACGCTTTTTCTACTGGACTTATTGCCGGCATTAAATTTAGTAACTGTTGGCTCAATGCATTGGCGTGCAGCGTGTCTGTTTGTTGATCAAACAATACGATTGCAAGTGGTAAGGCTTGTAAAGATTGCCAAATTTCGTCTACAGAATACTGTCTCACTGGATTTCCAACTTCCTATTAACAAATTAAGCTTACATTCAATTTTAAGAAAATGGTACTTTAATTAGCCGTTTTATATATAAATTAACTCGATATTAAGTTTTTAGTGCGTTTGACTGATGGAAGTACTACAATTGATACTGTATATCATTACTCTTTTAACGTTTCTTAGAATGATGACTCTTAGCACACTAAAGCACAGGTAAAACCGCCTTTCATGACCGACATTACAACTCACCAAGCATCACGACGTAGATTATTAATTGCATTAGCCATCACTAGCTCATTTATGATTATCCAAGTGATTGGTGCCTATTATGCAAACTCTCTTGCTGTATTAGCCGATGCAGGGCATTTATTTGTTCATAATAGTTCTTTATTTATTGCTTTGATCGCATCGAGCTTAGCGATTCATTTAGCTAAAAACTACAACGATGGTTATCAAAAAGCAGAGTTGACAGGTGGTTTGATCAATGGCTGTTTGTATTTAGCGATCAGTTTAGTAATTTTATACGAAGGTGGCGAGCGCTTTATGCATCATCATGAAGGGCAAGGGCCAGTTGTCAATAGTTATTTAATGTCGGTAATTGCTGCCACAGGGTTTTTATTTCACGGTGCCGCAGCATGGGTATTATATAAAGGCAGAAAGGCCAGCTTTAATGTTTATGCGGTATTTTTGCACTCATTTTTTGATTTGATTTCAACCGTGTCTACGTTTGTCGCCGGTATACTTATTTATCTAACGGGTTGGAGTGTTATTGATATTTTATCAAGCATGTTGATTGCGTTATTTGTTTTGTTTACAGGCGTAAAAGTAATTGTTGGTTGTGTTAAAGGTCTGCGTTTAAATAAAGCGAAACTACCCGATGTGGCCGATATTGAAAGTGCCATAGGGCAAGTTGAGCACGTAGAAAATGTACATAATGTTACGGTTATGCGCCGCGATAAGGAGTTAGTTGTTGGGGCACATGTGGTCCTTAAACAACATTGCACTAAAGAAAAACATGATGAAGCATGTCGACTTAAAGTTGAGCAATTGTTAGCCCAGCAATTTAATGTTGGTAATAGCGTTTTACAAATCGAAAGCCATGGTTGTCAGCATTAAATACAAGTAGTTAACTTGGCAAAATGCGTTTTTTCTTTTACTTTTAGATATAGTCTATTTTATTCGGAAGCAAACATTGCCGTTTTCTCAGCATCGATATTTTGCATTTAGCTGCTCCATACTTTTGGGCGTGTTGGCCGGCTTTGTTAATTTACTGCCATTTTGGTTTCTAGACAGCTCTGAATTTTTATTTGGTCAGCTTTTTGTTTTAATTTGTTTGTTGCTATTTGGCTTACGCTACGCGTTAATTGCTTGCGCTATCAGTGCGGCTTTTATTTTTTATCGCTGGGGGCATTGTTGGCCATCAATCGTATTTGTTGGTGAAGTACTTTGGCTGTATCACTTTAGCTTTAAAGCCGCGCGGCTGCTGTTTATCCGCGGTATTATTTATTGGCTGTTAATAGGTATTCCACTGCTGGGGCTAATTGGTTATTTTATCATTGAGCTACCCATACTTGCTATAGTAACAGCCTTAGTTAAGTACTTCTTAAATGCCGCTATTGTTTTATGTGTTATTGATTTATTGAGCTTTTTCTTTATTCAGCAGGTATGGCAAAAGCGACCAAATTCGTTGTATAAAATTCTTAATTACATTGTAAGCATTCTCATCATTTTAGTGGTGTTATTAACCTCCATTGTACTTACCAACAATCATTACGCGCGTATCGAATACGAAGTGAAGGCGCAGCTTTCTGAAAAATCTGAAGACATTGCCGAAAAAATTGACCTGTATTTAAATGACTATCGCCGTGGCATCGTATTAACTGCAAAAGCCATAGAGCAGGGGGTTGATAAACAGTTAGCACTGAGTCATTTGATGGCACTATACCCTAACTTTCTTACATCAATGGTTACGGATGAAAACGCAATTGCGCGGATATTTTACCCACTTAGTTTACAAGAAAGCTTAAAAGGTAGCGATTTATCGGTTGCCGATCGGGATTACTTTACAATAGGTAAAGACTCGCCAACAGGCTATATTTCTAATGTATTTAGGGGCCGAGGATTTGGTAATGAACCTATTGTTGGTGTTTCTGCACCAGTGCATATTAACGGGCGTTTTCGGGGAGTTGTTGAAGGCTCGTTAGTGTTGGGCTCATTTTTGCAATTTAGGCCAACCATATTTGATAATGATGGTGAATTGATAATTCTTGATGCCAAAAAACAAGTGGTATTTAGCACCTTGCCTAATCATTATTCGGTATTGACTCAGCTCACTGAAGATAAATTTACCCAGTTAAAAGGTGATCAACAAGCCATTATGACCACCGACATTGATGGTGAACAATATTACGTAAAAATATATTTATCACAGCATCAAGGCTGGTATGTGGCAAGCTTATTAAAACGTAAATACGCTAATCTTGTGGCGGCAAGTGCGTGGGGGCAATCACTGTTACTGACTTTTGTGGTGATTATTTTGATCAGTATTTTTATCACCCAGTTGAGCCGTTGGTTGGTAAGGCCAATAGAAGAGCTTACCGAACAAATCGATGCCTTTGATCCTAAAGCTGATATCAGTGATTTACAGACTCAAAATAATGCGTGGCTGGAAGTACTGAGTTTACAGCAGCAATTTGCAACTTTAGCATTTAAATTGACCAGCAACTTTAAAGATCTAGAACAAGTAAATACTGAAAATGCAGCACTTAATCTGCATTTAAAACAGTTTAATGTAGAGTTAGAGTATCAAGTAAATGAAAAAACAGATGAATTAGTTAAAGCTGTGGCAACTGCAAATCAGGCCAGTAAAGCTAAATCACAATTTTTAGCGAATATGAGTCATGAAATTCGCACCCCGTTGAACGGTATTATGGGGCTGACTGATATTTTACTTAATGCTGATGACGTGAAGTTGGAATACCGTGAACAGTTGCAAATGATACAGCAAAGCGCAAAAAATCTATTATTGATTTTAAACGATATTTTAGATTTTTCTAAAATTGAGGCGGGGGCGGTCAAACTAGATATTCATATAGTTAATGTACGAAAACTGCTTACCCAGTTAGCGCAGGTGTTTACAAATACTGGCGTACAGCCAGGCGTTGAATTTGTATTAAATATTGCCCCGTCAGTACCAGATGTGGTGCAGTTAGATTCATTAAGGTTAAGCCAAATTGTCAATAACTTGTTGAGTAATGCAGGGAAATTCACGAAAACTGGCAGTATAACTATGAACATTGATTATGCTGATAATCATTTGTCTGTGGCTGTAACAGACACCGGTATTGGTATTTCTGGGCAGCAGCAATCATCGTTGTTTAGTGAGTTTACTCAAGCCGATATTTCAACCACGCGGCAATATGGTGGTACTGGTTTAGGCTTGGCTATTTGTAAGCGAATAGTTCAGTTAATGGGGGGCAAGCTTAAATTACACAGCGAGATTGGCAAAGGCAGTTGCTTTACTATCACCATTCCTGTTGAGGTGGCGCAACTCAGTGACGAAGTTGACATACAGCAAAACATCCCTGATTTAACTGGATTGAAAGTATTACTGGTAGAAGATAACCAAATCAATCAAATCGTTATTGCTAAAATGCTCAGTGATACTCATTGCACCTTAGAGGTTGCTAACGATGGTGAAAAAGCACTGGCGTGCTTACAACACAACATGGCCGATATTATTTTGATGGATTGCCAAATGCCTATTATGGATGGGTACCAGTGCACAGCTGAAATCCGTAACAATGGTGCTCAATTTGGCCATGTGGTTATTATAGCCATTACTGCTAATGCTTTTGAAGACGATCAAAAACGTTGTTTAGAAGTGGGTATGGACGATTTTATTGCCAAACCGGTCGATCGTGCCCAACTTTTTCAATGCCTTAAAAAGTGGGCTGATACATTGAGTTAACTAGCTATGTAGTTTGCAATTTCTCTTGCAGTGCTTGGATATACGCATCGCTAATGAGAATCTCGGCAGTTGTTGGTTTTGCAAAGTAATAGCCTTGAAGGTCATCGCAGCCGATACTGTTTAAAAAGCGTATTTGCTCAATTGTTTCTACACCCTCTGCAATGCAATACAGATTTAGGTTTTCAGCTAAGGTATGGATTGTTCTGATAATTGACTCATTATTGCTATCTCGCCCGATATTACGCACAAAGCTTTGATCAATTTTAATCACATCAATTGGAAATTGACTTAAATACGTTAAAGATGAATACCCGGTGCCAAAATCATCCAATAACAATTTAAAACCAGCGCTTCTGAGTGCTTGCAGCTGCTTAGCCGCTTTGTTTTTGTCATCAAGCAAGGTGTTTTCGGTGATCTCTAAACGTAACTGAACAGGTTTTATATGATGCTGATTTAGAATAAGTAATAAGCGTTCGGCTAAATTAGACTTTAAAATATGCACCGGTGATAAGTTTAAAGATAGATAAAACCGCGGATTAGCTTTAAATAATGGTGCGAGATCTTCAAGTGCACGGGTCAGCGCTTGTTCGGTTAGTACATCGATTAAACCAGTTTCTTCCGCAATAGGAATAAACACTGCTGGGGATATCAATTCAGCCTGATGCTGCCAACGCATTAAGAGCTCTACACCTTTGATTTTTTTACTTTTATTGTTAACAATTGGCTGGTAATTATTAAAAAACAAATCGTCCTTGTAGGCGTCTTTTAAAGCATTTTCGAGCAGCAGCTTTTGGGTGATTTGGTTATTCATTTGTTCAGTGAAAAACTTAAAGCCGTTGCGGCCCGATTGTTTAGCATGCATCATCGCTATATCGGCATTACGAATAAGCTCATCGGTGGTATCGGCATCAAATGGGTAGAGTGCAACACCGATACTGGCAGAGATATTAATTGCAAAATCGTTGATCACCACCCGTTTTGCAAGCTCTGCAGTTAGGCTACGTACTAAGTTACTTAAACTTTGTGGTGAGTCTAAGTTTTTAATCAATAACAAAAATTCGTCACCACTTTGACGCCCGACAATGGCATTATTATCAAGCATGCTATTCATTCGATGGGTAATATCACATAATAGCTGATCGCCAACCGCATGACCAAACGAGTCATTCACCGGTTTGAATTTATCTAAATCTATAAACAGCAAAGCAACAAGGCTCGCGCGCGTATCGGCATCTTTGATCGCATGCGATATCTTTTGATACATTAATGTTCTGTTTGGCAGCTTAGTTAATGGATCATAGTTTGCCAGATAACGAAGCTCATTTTCAGCACGTTTTTGCTCAGTTAAATCAGAAATAACTACCACATAATAGCTCACCACATTACTGTCTTTTGCCACTGCGGTAATACTGATATGAATGGGGTGCGACGGATTTATCTTAGTTTTTATATATGCGTCACCGCGCCAGTTCTGCTTTGGCTGCAATGATTTTAGAATATTGATGAAGTCGACATATTGTTTTTTACCCAGTGCCGCTAAAAACCTTTTTAGCTCAAGCTTTGCTGGTTTTTTTTGCATTGAGAAGGCTTCAGCAAAGCTATTATTAACAGAAAATGGAATGAGTTGACTGTCTAAAATAAGTAGCCAATCGTTTATTTGACTAAAGGCTTCACCTAATACCGCAGCTTGATGTGCTGTAGCACGCTGCTCTGTAATATTAGTATAAATTCCAGCTAATCTTGTAGGATAGCCTTGCTCATTCGTTTCTATCACTTTACCTATGTCGTGGTACCAAAGCCAGTTTCCATTAGCATGTTGAAGCCGATACGTGACCTGCCATTGTTGAGCATTTTTTTGAGTGATGAATATATGCCAATCATGCAGTATTTTGCGCTTATCATCAGGGTGTATTAATGCGCAAAAATCGTCAAAATTAAACTTCTGAGGCAAAGTTTGATAGCCTAGTTCGTGTTTTAAGCGCTGCTGTTTTATCCAATGTGCGCCAATATCAACTTCCCATACACCGCTTTTACTACTGTTTAAAGCAAGCTCAGTTTGTTGTTGTGATTGCAGTATTTCATCATGAGTATGCTTAATAATGCGCTGACGAGAGCGGTATTGCCAAAAAATAACAAATAGCACTAAAAACGTAAGTAATAGATAAAGACTTATTGCAAGAGGAGAACGCCACGGGGCATAAGCAACGTTAAAGTTAAGCGTTTTTTCATCACCGAGGCCTGAGTCATTTAAGTTATATGCTGCGATTGTAAGTTGGTAATCACCAGCAGGAAGCTTAGTAAAAAAGACTTTATTGTTATTTAGCTTTTCATAGCTTAATTTACTTGGGCCAGTTAATGACACCTTATAGCGTGTTCTATCAACATTTTGAAAATCAAAGTTGGAAAAACTAACTTCTAAACCCATGTCTTCATCAGTCAGTTGTAAAGGCTGGTTGGCGTATTGCAATGGATGATAATTAAGTGAGCGTGAGAGTAACGATATATCGGTGATTTCAGTCACAGTGCTGTCACGATCATTAGGGACGGATAAAAAGTCTTGTGGGGCGAGTGTTAGCACGCCACGTGTGCTGCCAAAGGCTAAGCGGCCATCGTTTAACAGTGTATGTGAGTCGATATTAAATTCATTCACAGTTAAGCCATCTTTAACAGTATATGCATTGAGTTGCATTGAACTTAAATCGAGCCGATAAAGGCCATTTTTACTGCTGATCCATAAAAAGCCAAATTGGTCGATTTGCAAAGCGACAATTGTTTTAGTTTTAATGCCATTACTGAGGTTTATACGGTGTTTTACTTCATAGCTGTTGGCGTCAAGACCAATTAGCCCTTCTTGGGAAGAGGCAAGCCATAGCGTATTGTTATAATCGATCACCCAGTCATCAATAGTGACATAATTTATTGGGTTATAATTTTCAACTTTGTATATTAAGGTGAGTTTTTGGCTAGACTCATTATAACGATATAACGCCCCAGATACGCTGATCAAATAGTCATCGGGTTTATTCGGTAACGGTTTTAAAAAGGTGTGCACGTTGACGGGATCTAACTGCTCTTTGAGTCCTTTAATTACGTTAGTCTGACCACTGTTTCCATCATACAGGAAATAATCATTCTCGCTAAAAAATGCAAAGGTATCAGTCGTGATTTGGTGATAGCCATAAGCTGGGCCGCTGTCGATAATGGCTTGTGTATTGCCTTGCATTGGTAGAGCTATTTTTTGTTCGGTTTTTTTGTCAAATAAAGCAAGACCATCATAAAGTAGTAACCACAAATAACGATCTGGCTCATTTAAGTGTGCCGAGGCAATGCCATACACAGCAAATTGGCCATAAAACGCTTTAGTGTCATTGCTGACTAAGTAAGTTTTCTCTGTTGTCCCATCTTGGCGCATTTTGGCAAGACCATTATCGGTGCCCAGCCAAACGTTATGATTGTCTTGGTAAACAGCAAAGATCACATTACTGTGCAATTTATCATTACTGGTGATTTGAATATTGCCAAAACGCCTTGCTAAAGTTGACCAAGTAAAAACACCTTGTGAGCGCGAGGCAAGCCACATAAGCCCTGTTTTATCGACCATTACATCTAAAATCGTGTTGTCGGTCATGTTGAATTTACTTTGATCAAAACGAAAAAGAAACTCATTGTGATCAGTATGGCGATGGTATTCATACAGACCATCCTCGGTGACTATAAATTCACCATAAGGGGTATTAACGTAGTCCCAAATATTATGTTCTGCAAGCAGCGTTTTTACGTTGTTGAAGTCTAATAACTCATTGTTATTAAATGCAATAGAATAAAAACCTTCGACCGTGCCAACCAGCAGGCCAAGCTGCGAGTCGACGGTTAAAAACTTGATATTATTGTTATCGAGGTTGAGCTTATCCTTGGCAACTAAAGGTATTTTAGTTATATGTTCATCAATTAATGATTTAGAGTACAACCCATCAGTGGTGGCAATATACAAAAAGTCATTATGAACAGTAATTGCGCGGACAAAATTATCATCTTTACTGATTGAAAACTCATGGGTATAGGTATTTTTTTGTGGATCAAAGGCATACACATGTTGGTTAATGGCGTAATAAAACAGCTGCTGATGTTCAGCGATGGCAAAAATAGGAGAAAAGTGTTTATCTTCAGCGTTTAACTTACCTGAATAAACTTTACTGACTTTAAGTGTCACAGGATCTATAAGAAACGCACCAGAATATTCAGTTGATACAAAAATATCGCCATTGCTTGTTTCAAACAACAGAATAATCGAGAGTTGATCCAGTGTGTATTCACCAGAGAATATTTTTACTTCGTAGCCATCAAACCGGTTTAAACCTTGCATCGTTCCGATCCAAATAAACCCTAGTTTATCTTGCAGTGTGCTAGTAACGTGGCCTTGTGATAACCCTTCATCAGTGGACAAGCGTTGTAATTGCTGAGCATAGCTTTGAGCACTGGAATTAACACTAAACAAAGTGCATAAAATACTAAATAAAATGAAAAAAAAGTTATTCAACCGCACTTATGATACAGCTCCCCTGAGGTAAAATAGTTGTTATCCGTTAGTAAATATAGCATAACAACTTACAGTTTAATTAAAGAATTAACTTTATATAACAAATCACTTATGCTGTTAGCTATGTTTAGATTACAGGATGTTCACATTGCCTCATTCATTTAATACTCACACCATGCAAAGTCTGCTGTTAGTTGTCGATATTCAAGACAAATTAAGTCCGGCGATGCCTCGTTATGAACAAGTAAAACAGGTCACAGTGCAATTAGTAAAAGCCGCACAATTGTTGCATATTCCTATCTTAGTCACCGAACAATATAAACAAGGGCTTGGCGAAACTGATCAGCAATTAAAAGCTCAGATTGGGCAGGCTGAATACTTTGATAAAACCCACTTTAGCGCGTGTAAAGAGGACGGTTTTTTAGAGCTTATTGCTAGCTATAAGCGCCCGCAAATCATTGTAGTTGGTATGGAAGCGCATGTATGCGTATTACAAACTTGTTTAGATTTATTGGCGCAAGGTTATCAGGTGTTTTTAGTCATGGATGCGATTAGTTCGCGTAATGATCTGCACCGCGATTTAGCCATCGCTCAGTTAAGACAAGCCGGTGCTGTGATCAGCTGCGCTGAAAGTGTGATTTTTCAATGGACCGAAGTGGCAGCGACACCTGTATTTAAAGAGATTTTAAAGATTGTTAAATAAGCTTGGCAACAAGAAGAGAATAATTCCACTTCAGCATTGTAAATGATAGTGGTTTTTATTATCATGCCGTAAATTATTTTGATTGCTGTATAAATATCAATGAAACCTTCTTTAATAGCATTAGCCCTAAGTTATATTACCATTGCGCCTGTTGTCGTTGCTGCGCAAACAACAGCAGCAGGATTTGCAACTGATGAGTCTACTGTTGTAAAAAACGACATAGAAACCATTTCAGTCGTTGGACGAGCGTTTTCACTGTATCGCCCAACAGAATCAACGTTTGGTACTCGTACCGATACGCCGCTAGAGAAAATTCCACAGTCAATCCAGGTTATTCCGCAAGCGTTAATCAGCGATCAGGCTGCACGTCAAGTAACTGATCTATACAGTAATATCGCGGGTGTTAATGGCTTTAGTTACTCAGGTGTTACGTTTCGTGGTTTTCGCCAAGATGAAATTTTATACGATGGTGTAAAAGGTGACCCATTTAGTGGTTTTGCGGTACCACAGTTGTTTAATATTGAGCAAGTGGCTGTTTTAAAAGGCCCTAGTGGCGCTGTGTACGGCAGTGGTAACCCTGGCGGGATCATTAATTATATGACCAAAAAGCCCAGCTATGATAGTAAAACAACCGTTGCAGTTGAACTGGGTAATGATGATTTTTTTAGTGCCGCAGTCGAATCAACGGGCAGTGCCAATGACGCACAGACCCAAGCCTACCGTGTTGGTGTTTATAAAGATTCAGATAAACCGTTTCGTGAAAATACCAGTGAAGATAATACCATTATTGATTTAGGCTATCGATTTGATTTTAATAACGACACTAATCTGGTATTGCAATATACCCATGTTGATCAAGATTTAGGCGGCGCTAGATTACGTGGCGTGCCAGTGGATAAAAACGGTAACTTCATTGCTGACATTAGCTGGAATCATAATGAAGCAACGGATTATCAAACCGTTATTGCTGACGTGTTTCAAGCAAGTTTTCAGCACCAATTTAATGAGGTATTTCGCAGTGATATCACTGCGCGTTATTTTAGTAACGATGCCAATCAAAACTATCATGAGCCGCGTGGACTAAGTGACACAGATGGCGATGGAGTACTGGATTGGAGCGAGCGCGAATTTCGTGATCAACAACGCGAAAATACCGGGCTTAGTTTTACTGCCAATTTAATTGCTGACACTGAGCTTGCCGCTATGCAACATGTGATGCTGGTGGGTGTAGATTGGTATAAGCATGAGTTTGAATCAGCATATAGAACAGCTGTACAAGCCAGCAAAGGCGGCCCAGTCCCAGGGATCTCAATATTAAATCCTGTGTATGGACTGACTTCAAAAGATGATTATGATTTAGCAAACGTAACACCGCGTTTAGCAAGTACTGAGTCAACACGTATTGGCCTGTATGCACAAGACCAAGTTGATGTTACCGATAAATGGAATGTTACGGTTGGCTTACGGTACGATCGTTTTGAAGACACCGATGTCCTTAATAACACCGAGTTTTCAGACAGCGATGTGACGTATCGTATTGGCACAAGTTATAACTTAAACGATACCTTTTTCCCTTATGCGCTGTATGGCACAGGCTTTATGCCACAGTCGGCTAGTAACCAAAATCAAGATGTAGGCGGGCCATTTAAACCAGAGCACAGCAATATTCGTGAACTTGGTTTACGTACTAAGTTACTTGATGACTCGTTGGCTGTGAACATGGCAACTTATCGCATTATCCGTAACAATATTTTACAAGCCAGCACTGAGTTATCAGACACCGGCGTTGATCAAATGGAAGCGTTAGGCGAAGTTGATAGCCGAGGCTTTGAACTTGAGATTGTTGGCGATGTCACCGAACGTTTAGTGATCACAGCAAGTTACGCATACAACGACACGCGTATTGTTGAGCAAAGTGAAAAATTTTCCGCGCAAGCAAAAGGCAGCGATAAATTTGCCAATGCGCCACAAAATACCGCAGGGTTGTGGACGCGTTATGAGTTACCTCAGTTGCACTCATCAATCGCGGCAGGTCTTGATTATGTTGATGAACAAGTCAGTTTAGACGGTGATAAAGTACAGCCGTATACCGTTTATAACATGGCTTGGAAGACTGAATATCAACAATGGGTTTGGCAGCTCTCAGTTAAAAACGTGTTTGATAAAGAGTATGCATCAAGTGGCTTTATAACTCGTGCTGGGCATTTCCCGGGCGAGCCACGCCGCGTCTATTTGTCGGCTAAGTACACATTCTAAACTGACAATTTCGTACTATGAAAGCAAAGCAGTGGTTTAACTTACATGCTTGGGCAGGGCTCTTGGTTGGCAGCTTGTTATTGATAACGTGTTTATCTGGCACGTTGGCAACCTTGAGCCACGAAATTGAATATCTTAGTGATAGTAAATTTCGTGCCCTCTCGCATTCCCCTAATACTGACTTTGCTGCAATTGAGAATACACTTGCCCAGCGTTATCCTGGCAGCCAAATCATTAGCATATTGCGCCATCAGCAACCTTACTTAGCAACCGAAGTGTCGCTTAAGTGGCAGCAACAGTTTTTGTTTGTGTATGTTGATGGTGCGACGGGGCAATGGCTTGGCGAAGGTCAGTGGGGGCGAGTATCGCGCTTTTTACGTAACTGGCACATGAATCTATCGATGGGTTGGACTGGTAAGTTGATCGTCACGAGTTTAGCCATTCTCTTGGTTATTTTAGTGCTTACTAGTCCGATTGTTTATCGCCAGTGGTGGCGACATTTTTTAAAAAAGCCACGGCAATTAAAAACAACCAATCGTAGCAGCTGGGCTGATTGGCATAAATTACTGGGGCTTTGGAGTTACTGGTTTATTGTGGTCATGGCCATTACTGGCGTGTGGTACTTAGTTGAACACACCCTACAAACAGCCAAAATTAACCATTATATAAAACCCCCCGCAGAGGTTACGGATCTACAAACTGACGCCGCGCATCCGCCAGTGATATGTGCCATGGTAAACGCGGCGCAATCAGCGTTTCCAAGTTTACAGATTCGCGCTATACAATACCCAAGCAAAGCAAATAAACCGGTTGTGGTACTGGGCGATAATGATGACGTTGTAGTACGTTTACGAGCTAATAAAGTGTATTTAGATCCAGCTTCAGCAGATGTACTGGCAATTCAAAAAGCCGCAGATTTACCTATTGTCGCGCGCATTAAAGATACCGCAGATCCTTTGCATTTTGGCAACTTTGCAGGGCTAGGTACGAAGTTAATTTGGGCTGTATTTGGTTGTTTAATGACCTGTATATGTATGGCTGGATTGTATATGAATTGGCTGAGAGTAAAGCGTAAGCAGCGTTCATTATTGCAATGGTTTGGTATCATGGGTGCAGTAAGTGTTTTATTAGTATGTTGTTCGCTACTTCTCACAACGCAAACATTTAGTGTACGCCAAGCACCAGCAAAACTATATTCGCCGGTGCTGTAACGTGCAGATAAAGTTAGCTAGTAACTAGGCCGTAACAACCCAAAGCAACAAACACTATTGCAGCAAGCATTCTTACTTTTGCCATTGGAATACGTTTTAGCAAGGCATTGCCAGCATAAATAACCGGCACATTGGCAAGTAACATACCTACAGTGGTTCCTATGGTTACCCACAACACTGATTGATATTGAGCGCCAAGCAATACTGTTGCTATTTGGGTTTTATCGCCAATTTCGGCAATGAAAAACAGCACCAAGGCAACTAAAAAAGCCCCGTATTGATCGTACTTATTGCTTACTTCTTCATCTTTATCTGGGATCAGAAGCCATAAGCCAACGACAATAAAACAGCCGTTCACAATCCAAGGCAGGTACGAAGAGGTAAAGCTTTGCGATAAATAATCACCCAACCATGCAGATAAACCATGATTGATAATAGTAGCGACTAAAATACCTAAAATAAGTGCAGGTTTATTGGCAAAGCGGGCAGCTAACAGCAGGGATAAAAGTTGCGTTTTATCGCCTATTTCAGCTAAAGCAACGGTGACGGTTGATGTGATAAATGTATCCATTTTACTTCTATAAGGCGGGAACATTAAACCAAGGTAAACGCCTATCTCCCGCCATGAGGATAGTGTTTACCCAGGTCTTGCCGATAATGCTTGCTACATTACAAACTTACCATGCACATGAGGTGCAATTATGTTGATAAGTTTACTTGCTGCGCTTTAAGTTAAAAGGCATCAAGCAGGCTACTCCCCCGAGAAGTGCGCACTTTGCCACATTTCTTTTTTAGAGTAAAGGTACAACAACAGGTTTTGTGGTGCGGCTGAGGGTGAACTCTGTAATTGAATATAAACGTATGCTTAAAACCATGCTTTTACTTTTTGCATATTATTCCTACTTACCAACACTTTATCATCATTGCTCATGAGTAGTGTTGCTTGGCGACCTTTACTTTTTACACTGCGAATATACGCCCGATTGACCCAATAACTACGGTGAGTTTGACTCATTGTATGCTGTTCATCAGCTTCGGCCAAAGCCGATATGGCATCTTTTAAATTAAATAAGATCAGTTTTTCGAAATCATGTGCAACGACTTTTAAATAATGTAGCTCGGCTTTTAAATAGACTATTTCATCTACGCTATTTACAGTAGCGAGCTGTAAAAAGGCGGTAAGCTTTTTTGTTTCTGGTTCTATTACTTCTGTAGCTTTGAGTGGCGCTAAGGGTGGGGATATCGGTATTGTGCGAGCAATTGCTAAAGTTGGCGTGTCGGGCGGCGTTTCTGGTAAAGGTATTCTTCTTTGCAAAGAAAGCCCAGTTAACCAAGGTAGATTTACAACTAACCAAGAAAACATTGCCGTGGGGATCATATCACTGCATTCTTGGACTAAAGCTGCGAGGGTATAATCAGTATCATGTAGCCAATAAACATCAAATAGCAGTGAGACGGGGGCATAAAATAGAGAGGCAATAAATGCGCTCACTAGCAACTTTAAAGCACTGTTAAGTCCTGATAATTGGCTAGTTAAAAATAGGTGAGTGGCGATAAAAAATAATGATCCGCTATGAACTTGAAGCTGCCACTGTAAAAAAACTTCAACAACATGACGTGTTTCATCATCGTTAACGAGGGTAAATAGGCTTGCTAAAATAAACCCCAAGATAAAAAAATATCGCCAAGGATTTATCTCACCTAACGGAAAATGCCCATTCATACAAAAAGCTGCCCATTCGTTCAAAATCAACAAACTTAATTAAAGCAAATTCAATCCATGGCGTAAATTGTTGTCATCACAATTTATACAAGGAATGGATACTATGAATAAAATGACACGATTATTACCTTTAACAATCTGTGCTTTGGCAGTCATTAACGCTCAGGCTAGTGATGAAAAAGAGCTCGAAGAAATAACGGTGATCGCAGTAAAACCAGATGGTTTAAAGATCAGTTCAGATAAGCTCTTATCATTACCAGGCACCGGGAATGATCCATTAAAGGGCTTAGAAGCACTGCCGGGGGTTGTACTTGCAACTCCCGCCACCGGAGGCCCGGTTGCGCAGCCTGCAATACGTGGTAGCTCGAGCAATGACAACTTATATCTTACCGATGGCTTGGAGATGGGGTATGTTTTTCATAATGACGGGTTAAGTGTTTATAACCCACTTCTCGTTGAGAGTTTTGAGTTAAAAACGGGGTCTTGGAGCAGTCAATACGCAAATGCGAATGGCGGAGTGATATTAACCAATTTAAGAGATCCCAATGGTGTGGAGCCGGCACGAGTGATCGACTTAAGCTTTTTTAGAAGTGGGTTTTTATATGAACAGGCCTTATCAAGCAACGCAGCGTTCTATGTTTCTTTTCGAGAAAGCTTAGTTCATACTTATGTTGATAATTTTATAGAAGACGAAGACTTTTCTTTCGCGGTACCACCGAGAAATCGAGACTATCAGGCAAAATTTATTTGGGATTTTGACGCAAACAATATTATTCGATTCTCCGCCAGTGGCGCAAAAGATTATATCGAAATAGCGTTTGATCAAGACGGTAGAGATATTGCTAAAAATCCTGATCTAGCCAGCGGCGAAAGATATCAAACTTACTACCACAGTCAAGCGGTGAGTTTGCAACATTTTGGCGATGTAATAGAGGCTAATTTTAGTGTTAATTTATTGACTCAAAATCAGCAAGAGCGTGAAGGGGAGGTTTTTAGATGGGATGCAGATATCACAAAATTGATTTTCAAAACTGAAAACCAATACGTAGCAGAATCCTTTACGTTAAATTTTGGTGCCACCTATAGAGACACGTCGGTAGACTATCTAGCCAGTGGCCGGTTGATGCCGTGTAATACCGAATTTGAAATGTGCCCACCTAGCTACTTTAGTCCTAAATTTAATGAGCAAGGGACTTTAACTATTTCAGATTATCATGCTTACACCCATCTTACGGGGCAAATCACTGCTAAACTTGATTATCAAATCGGCATTGCTGTTGTTGGCACAGACAATAACAGCCAAAGTTATGTTGAACCAAGATTAGGGATTGGCTTCGACCTCGATGACAATCACACGCTCAGACTAAACTACGGGATCCATCATACCTTTATAGATGACTATCAATTTTTAACCGCTCAATATGGAGAGCCAAGCCTTGAGGCGAGTAATTCATCGCAATGGGTTTTAGGCCTTGATTCACAATTAGCTGATGGAATAGCTCTACGAACAGAGCTTTTTTACAAAGAATTGAAAAACCTCGTTGTTGCAAACCCGCAAGCACAAGCTCGCAGCGAAAACGATGTAGCACTCAGTGATCTGCTTTTTGATGATGTTGCCAGTGGCGAAGCGTATGGGATTGAAATACTTGTAAATAAGCAACTGTCGAACGACTGGTTTGGCTGGGCAAGTATTGCTTATAGTAAAACAGAGCGAAAGAACCCATTAACAGCAGAGGCGTTTAATTCTGAATTTGACCTGCCTTGGGTTGCAAACTTGGTTTTAGATTATAAATGGAATGATCACTGGCAAGTCGGTGCAAAATGGCGATTTCAAAGTGGCAGGCGCTATACGCCAGTATTATCTGCACAGCCTTATAAAGAAACTGGCAGTCAAAATGCGCTCTTTTATATTCCAAAATACAGTGAATTTAACAGTTCACAATGGAGCAATTACCACCGTTTAGACATTCGTGCAGATTATAAAACACAGCTCTATGGCTTTGATGCTAATTTATATTTTGAAGTGTTAAATGTTTATGCTTCACGCGCAGTACAGGAGCTAGAATACAATCAAGACTACAGCGAGTTTGAAAAAGACTACCAGTTCCCTGATATGCCTTTACCATCTATTGGCATCACAATTAACTTTTAAAGATGATAACCCTCTTACTTTAAGTGTGAGAGGGTTGAGCATCTGAAATATAAATTTAGCGTTTTATGGTTGATAAAAAATTTAGAAAATCTAGCACTAAATGAAATTATAGGGGTTTAGAATTTTCGATAAATTGAAATTTGCCAGCAGTTATTAGCGTTTAAAACCCAACCAGAAAATAAGCTGCAAAGACTAAGACTACATAGGCCCTCTTTTTACAGTTGGCTGCGTTCGGATAGCGGTCGTTCATTGATAACTATTTTATCTGACTTGACTAAACCTCTATCTTGCAGGCCTTCCTAATACGCTTTTAAGTACCGATACAAATTCTATATTTAAACCTTTTCGTCTTTTGTCTCGTCTAAATAATAGTTTAATTATTTATAAAGGAAAAAAATGAAACTCTTATCTATTATTTTACTAACAGGCGCTTTGTTAGCCACAAATGCAATAGCAGAGCCTAAAAAGAAGGTACTGATAGTGGCATCTAATATGATAAATATGGGGGATCCTGAACAGCATGACGCAAGAAATAATTTATGGGAATTTGCACCTCCGTATCACATTTTTTTTAGCCACGGCTTTGAAGTTGACTTTGTATCACCTAATGGTGGAGAAGTTAAGTTTATGTTGGAGCCTTTAGGTATAAGTAGTTACACCATCAAATATGAAGGTTTCTTAGAAAAAGCAAACAGCTCATTCAAACCTGCTCAAATTGACCCAAATGACTATTGGGGCGTATTCATAGGTGGTGGCTATGGAGTAATGTTTGACGTTACAGATAACAAACAAATCCAATCCATTATCAGTAGTATTTATGAGTCAGGTGGTATTTTAGGTGTTGGTGGTCATGGCTCAGCGGGCATTGTAAACGTGAAATTATCTAATGGGGAGTTTTTGGTGAAAGGAAAAAAAATAGCTGGTTTTCCTAACTCTACTGAAACATCGAAACCATGGGCAAAACAAGGAACACTTTTACCTTTTCTTATTGAAAATCAACTTAATAAGAATGGTGCTATTGCTCAAAATAAAAAAACATTAAAAGATAAACACGCTGTGATTGCAGATCAACGTATTATCTCAACAATGTTTTTGCCTTCAGCTGCACTTGTAGCAAAAGAAATGATAACCTTAAGACAGTAATAACGGCGCTTAATAAGCTAATTAAGGCGGAACTGCTAAAGTTTGACTCGGTTTCGCTCAGCTACGCACTTTACTTTTTAAGGCGTTACCACCGTCCGCTAAATGCACTTTTGAGTAGTTCGGCTTTGAGCGTGAAGGAAAAATTAGCGGCTTCACTCCATCATAATATAAAAGAGAAGTGAAAATGGAAAATATGAGGCATTATATATTTTGATTTTATGAAAAATGACGTTTTATTTTACCTACACTCAACACATTACTAATGGCTTAACTACTATGAACTCAGCGTTAAAGAATACAATGCGAACATTTATACATTCGGTCTCAGTTATGTGTGCTGCGCTGTTACTGACAAGTTGTGTGAGTTGGATTGCACCAACTGTTAAATCTGAGTTGATAGCGCTTCAAGCGGGCGAATATCAGCTAGACAGTCAACATGCTGCATTAATATTTAAAATCCAACATTTAGGGTTATCAACCTATGTAGGGCGTTTTAATAAATTTGATGCACAACTCAACTTTGATCCTAATAATATGACTGCCGCGTCATTAAACGCAGTGGTGGATATTAGCTCTATTGATATTAATAATGCTGACTTAGCAGAAACCTTACAAAATGACACTTGGTTTAACAGTGAGCGTTTTGCGCAGGCATCATTTACTAGCAACACTGTTACAGTTATATCTGATAACGGTTTTAATTTCTCAGGTGATTTAACTCTTAGAGGTGTTACCAAACCTGTGACGTTTAAAGCCACATTTCACGGTGGAGCAGACAACTGGATGATAGGAAAATACACCATTGGTTTTAGCGCGGTAGGTCAAATCAAACGTTCTGACTTTGGCATGGACAGTTATATACCGATTGTTGGGGATCAAATTGACTTAGAAGTTTATGCGGAATTTCTTAATGTTGGTAAGCAATAAGAAGTAAGTAGATAGCTACTAAATCGTCAATGAGTGACATTTGCAGATAGAATATAATCCCTGAATGACCGCTAGGGCACATATCAGTTAACCGGATTGCGGTGATCATCTAAAACTATATGAAATTAAGCAAATAAAAATAATTCTCAATTTTATGCGATTATTAATTGCGAACCGTTTACGTTTAGATTAATATACAAGCTCGAATGTAATTGAGAGTGGTTTGTATTCATGTATATCTGTTTATGTCACGGTGTGACAGATAAAAAAATTGAACAAACAATCGACGAAGGCGCGACTACAATGCGCGAGCTTTCTAAAGAGCTTAAAGTCGGTAGCCAGTGCGGCAAATGCTGCGGCTGTACTAAAAAGATCCTCAACCGTAAGCTTATTCAAATTGCTGATATTACTGAGCAAGTGGCGTAGCTATTGCTTATTGGTAATCGTTTAAACTCAGTGACATTTATCTGTATTATAAAAACTAAAAAAGCAGCCTAAGCTGCTTTTTTGGTATTAACCAAACGTTACATTTGCGACTGCAGGTAGTTTTCAATACCGGTGCTTTTAATTAACTGTTGTTGTGTTTCTAGCCAGTCAATTTGCTCTTCTTGCTCAGATAAAATGTTATCGAGCGCTTCGCGGCTAATATAATCTTTTTTACTTTCAGCAAGTTTGATCGCATCTTTTAGATCAACCAATGAATCTAGTTCAAAACTCATGTTGCAGGCAATCATTTCTTCGCTGTTTTCGCCAATGCGTAAACGGCCAAGATCTTGAAGATTAGGTAAGCCTTCTAAAAATAAAATACGCTCAATTAAACGGTCAGCGTTTTTCATTTTTTGAATCGAGGTTTTGTAATCGGCTTTGTCTAATGCGCTAAAACCAAAATCTTTAAACATACGGGCATGCAAAAAATATTGGTTAATGGCTACTAATTCATTTGCCAGTATTTTATTTAATGCAACAAGAACGTCTTTATCGCCTTTCATAATTTAGCTCCTATTCGCCCATTTGTGATTGGTGATAGTTTTGGCTACCAATTTTATCAATCAAACCAAGTTGTTGTTCAAGCCAGTAAACGTGATCTTCTTCGGTATCGAATAATAGCTTTTCAAGGATCTCACGTGACTGATAGTCTTTTTCTTGCTCACAGACTGCAATTACTTCTTTAACACACTCAACGACTTCAAGCTCTAGGGTTAAGTCATTTTGCATCATTGATTTAACATCATGACCAATAATTAGATCACGACGTTTAGTCATGTTCGGTACGCCTTCGAGGAATAAAATACGCTTAATTAACCAATCAGCGTGATCTTTTTCTTCTTCCATTTCATGATTAAGGCGTACATAAAGTTTATCTAAACCCCAATCATCGTACATACGTGAGTGGATGAAATATTGATCGATTGCTGCAAGTTCATTTGCAAGCAATGTGTTAAAGCTGTCGATAACTTTTTGATTACCTTTCATAACGGCCTACCTTGAAATTCATAATTGCGACAAGTTTAGTGTAAAACCACAAAATTGCAAGTATTTTCCTTTTAAATCATATGGTTAATATTGCGTGTGATTCTCGTTTAAGTTTGCATTGTTGGTTGCTTTATGAACAGATTGCTATTTATATTTAAGGTTAAAGGTTAAAGGTTAAATTAAGAAAGGCTCGTTCATTGCACCGCGCAATGAACGAGTTTAATGATGCTTAAAATTTATATTTAACGCCAACAGTTGCTGTTGTTCCTAAACCTTTGATGTTATAGCCGCCGAATGTATATGACTGAGCGCGGGCTGGAAAGTAATCTTCGTTAAATAAGTTTTCAATACCTGCAAACCCTTGCCAGTTATCAGCAAATTGGTATTGGCCAGTTAAGTTAAAAATATTATAACTTTCGACAGGGCCCTGATCGCCCACATATTTGCCATCGTCATTTGCTGCAAAGCGTTTTCTATCGCCGACATACAGGTAACTTAATGTTAGTGACATAGCATCACTGGGTTGCCAGTTTAGGTTAGCTGTCGCTTTTGGTGGGCTGATCTGTTTAGAACCTAAATAAACATCTGCTTCGGTGTTTTTACCTTCAACATAGCTATACGTTGCCAGTAATTTTAGGTTTGCAGAAATTGTATAATCTACCAGTGTTTCGTAGCCCCAAATTTCCTGTGGTGCTCGTACTGGTTCATATACGCCGGTCACTTCATTAAATTTATTGGTTGTGCCAAGTTCAGAGGTACTACGATAGGCGGCAACTTCAATACGTACATTATCAAATTGTGAATTAAAACCAATTTCATAGTTGTCGATGATCGAGGCTTCAGTTTGGATCTGTCCAATATCGTTTACCGTGGCAGCACGCAACAAACGGCCAATGTCTGAAATATCGGAGCCTTGTGAGTAACTTAAAAATGGGCTGAATTTTTCATCAAGGTTGTACTTAATACCAATATTATAGGTTGTCGCATCGTAATCTATAGTGTCGCCTTTAACGTTAATAGGTACTGAGCACTGAGTTGGCGTTTTACATAGTTTAAGTGTGCGGTAATCGTCTACAGTTAAATCAATGCTTTCTTTGCGAACACCGGCTTTGACAATAAGGTCATCAGCAATCACCCATTTGGTTTGTAAAAAGCCAGCAACACTTTGCATATCCATCTCTGGAACCCAGATACGGCCATCAACAAGTGGCTGCGAAGTCACATCGGTTAATGCATCGATACCATAAATAAATGAGGCTTCGATAGAATCAAAATCTATTTGGGTATTAAATGTTGCCCGTGCGCCTTTTTTCTCTGATCTGATAATTGACTGGCCGCCGTCATAATTTTCGTCTTGATTAGCAAGATTGGGGGAGAAGAAAAACACGTTTTCTATATCTTGCATATAAAGATCTAAGGTCATTTGGGTGTTATCAAATAGCGCGTAGTCTATGTACTTTAGGGTGATATTTTCGTTGCCTTCGGGGCCTTGTGGTTTACCTTGTTTTTGTAATTCAGATGGTACATGGATTGCGTAGGTTTTTTCGCCTAAGCTGATATCGCCAGCAACATCGCCAAGGTCAGTTTTTTGCTGCGAACTGAAGTAGTTATAACTAAATTGTAGCTGTTTTTCGTCATCAAAATCATAGCCCAATTTAGTAAAGTAGTTTTGTGTAACTGCGTCGGATAAACCATATTGTAAACCGAGTATGTCACCCTGGGCATCACGTTGTACGCCATTTTCTTCATAGCTGGCAGTAACTAAATAGCTAAATTTGTCAGCACGGCCATTAATGGCTGCTGATAGCCTTGCACCGGCACTTTCCTCAAGTTTTACCGCACTAAAGCGACTCGATAAACTTATTTCACCTTCGGTTTTACCATCACTTTTTGCTTGTTTAGTGATGTAATTAATAATACCGCCTGATGCACCGTTACCGTAAATAGAGGTGGCACCTTTGATCACTTCAATGCGGCCGATGGCACTTGGGTCGAGGCTCTTTATACCTAAAGAGCCATTACGCAGTGGGGTTGATTGCGGCACGCCGTCAATCATTATAAGTGGTGCGCGACCACGCAGCGTTTGCCCGGTATTACTCGAACTACCTGTATCAGGAGCAAGGCCAGGCACCATTTGCGCAAGTAAGCTTTGTAGCTCAGGATTTACTTTTAAATGCTCTTCGATTTGCTGTTGATTGATAATAGTAATTGATGCGGGAACCTCATCAATGCTTTCAAAAACACGGCTACCAGAGACAATCACACGATCCATTTGCGTATCGGTTAATTGGTTTTTATTGATTGCTTCATCGGCAAAAGTGGCAGTGCTTACAGCGAGGGCTAATAAAGTGAAAGAGGTTTTAAACATGAAGATCCTTTACGACTATGTAATTATGAGATATTGCTGTTTTTATTGGCGCAATAATAAGTGTAAAGAAGTGTAAAGGCAAGGATATTGATAGTTATTATCAATTGCATTTTGTTTTTGCTATTCAAAAAAGTTAAACATCAGCATTATGCTTGCAAAAAATGCCAACCAAAGCGGCGCACTTGCTTGATATTTTCCGACATTAAAAAGTTGATAACAAAAACCAATAAGCAGTAGTACCTCAATAAGTAGCTGGAGTGGAAAACCCACAAAGGCATAAATGATTCCTATCACTGAGAGAAAGCTATTACCTGATAGTTTGCTCAAGGTGCCAGTAAAAAACTCGGCTGCTATAAAAAAACACAGGTGGTTGATTAGAAATAATAATAGAACACTTTTCATAGCTCTCGTCCTTAAGCTTTTTTCCTGATGCGCTAATAAGTGATTAATTTAATGTAATTGGTACGATTAATTTTAGGAGCTAAAATAGGAAAAATAAAGCAACATCACTTGTTTAAAGTATGAGTTGCTACAAGGCTAAAAAGTACATTTACATCGAGTCAGGAACGGCAGTTATTTGAAAGGTAAGGGTGGCATGAGTTGATCTGACAGTGTTACTGGTGGTGTGAACTTAAAGTTATTGTTCAACATCACCAGTGCGAGCTGATTTATTAAAACGTTATAATGCTGAGTTATCTATAATGGCGCTTATACCAAAAGTAACCCCCGCTGATAGTAAAAAAAGCAGGCAGTAGTGCAACCAATAGCCATAACATTTGCACCAGAAAGCCGGCAAAATCGCCAATATGAAATTTGTATTTAAAATTCCACGCGCGAGTTGTGAGGTTGGCTTTTGAGGCATCGTAAGATTGCAGTACTTGACCGGTGTATTGATCGGCCCATACCCAACTATAAGCATGACTTTCATCAGGATTTCTTACTCTAAGGGCAACTGGGTCGCTGGCTTTTTTAGGTAAATAGATACGAAATAATTCAGCCTCAGGAAATACGGCTAATGCGTTTTGTATAGCCACTGCAAAGTTATCGCCATTGATTATATTTGGCACCTCGAGTTCCGGCGCTTTAGGGCGTGCCTCTACATTATTTTGTGTTACAAACTCAAGCACTGCTTTGGTCTCGTCTTTCCAGTGAAATGCCATACCAGTAAAGGCAATTAAAATAAGAGGGATAAACAGATACATGCCAATCACTGTATGGAGTTGGTAAAGCAAAATACGTAATTTAGCCTTGGGTTTTATTACTAAACGTTTTAGGCGATTTTTAGGTTTAAGCCACATGTATACGCCAACGAATATATTGATAATAAAAATTAACGCACAGATAGAGACCCAATTGCGCAGCGGCTTTTTGCCATCTGCATCTTGGTATAATAGCCAACGATGAACGGCCATGGTAAAGCCATACACTGTACTGTAATAATCATATTTGAGCAGTACTTGTCCGGTATATGGGTTAACGCTGATATAGTTTTTATCAGCAAGCTGGGCTTGCCATGCAACAGTGGGCTGCTGCTCTGGCATAAGTAAAGTGACATTTTGTTTGGAGTGAATAGCCAGCGTATTGATAAGCACCGGATAGGCCAGTGGTGTTGATTGCGGGGTTACTGTCCAATATTGCGGGTTAATGATTTGCTGAATGTCTTTTGCGTAAATTAAAATAGCGCCGGTGATGCTTAAACAGATCAAAAACAGCCCACTAACTAATGTCAGTATTAAATGAGTACGGCGTAACCACAGCTTTAACAACACAGATATCCTATGATATTTATAAAAATAAAGATGCGATGATAAATGAGAACGCGAGCTGTTTTCAATAAAAATCCGATTAAATGCAATTATGAGTTCGCATCATGGTTTGTTATTGTGGCTGTTTATATTCAATAATACATTGCTCAATAGCAAATTCATGGTGTAAATAGTCTTTAATTGCGTCAATATCAAGTGGCTGAGTAGCTATGATCACCAGTTCACAACAGGTCGTTTTCTCATCAATTTGCCAGGCTTTAATGCTGTGTACTTGGCTAATTGTAAAGTGCTTTTGTAACGCATTAGTGATTGCTTCACGATTAAAGTTATTGGGCGCAGCTTGCATAAGAATTTTGCAACTTTCAATCAGTAGTAATACCCCGTGATAAATTACATATGCCGAAATGAATACTGTGGCAATCAAATCAACAATATACCATTGATAGAGAATAATTAAGGTACCAGCCACAATTACCACGATCGAGGCCATAGCATCAGACACATTATGAATAAATGCAGCGCGAATATTCATGCTATTTTTTGCCCCCGCACGAAAGGTCAACACCGCCGTCGCAACATCAATTACTAGTGCTAATGCTGCCACCCACACTACAATCCAGCCATCGATTGGGGTTGGGTTAAAATAGCTGTCAATGGCTTCTAGTATTAAAAATCCACCAATAATGATTAAGGTGCTGCTGTTTAACAATGTGGCTAAAATTTCTGCACGTTTATAACCAAAATGATAGTGCTCGTTAGCGGGTTTATTACCAATTCTACGGGCGATTAATGCGATAAAAATAGCCGCTGCATCACTGAGATTATGCAATGCATCGGCAATTAAAGACAGACTGCCAGAGATAAGACCGCCAACAACTTGGGCAATAGTAAGTAGCACATTGATAAAAACAGCGAAGCCTAGCTGGCGATCACTTTGGTCGTCATTGTGATGACTATGAGAATGTTGATGAGCCATATTGAGTATTGCCTAAGTTGTTATTATATTGATACTACAATACTAAATGAGCATTGCTGAATTAGCCAGCGGCATAAAGTTGGCATCTGTCGCGAGCGGTTAAGCACTTTTCAGTAACGAAAAGATGTGTTAAGTTAGCTTGGAAATCGTTCAAAGGATATATTGCTTGAAGCAATTAGTGTTGTTAATCTTAGCGTTTGTACTACTTCAGCCTGTGCTGGATAGTTTTGACGTGGCTGATCATAACACTGCTATTAACGTAACCTCGCAATTATTACATCAACAAAGTCAATTAGACGAACACTGCTCTGTCAATAACGATCATGATATTCACCAACTGCAACATCAGCAATTAAGCCAAGCCTTAGCTGATAACGCCGATGATGCGCATTGTCATGTATGTCATATCCCCGCATTTTTTACTGAGCCGTGGCAGCAGCATGTCAATTTACCAAGCTACGACATTATTAGTTTGAACGCCCCTGCATTTAATTCGCGTCTACTTATTCCTGATCTACGCCCTCCAATTACTCACTCACTAAGTTAATTTTTAGCTGGCCAATATTATGGTCACCGATTTATTTAGTAAGAGTATATGTTATGAATTTATACAAACCATTTGGGTTTGCTTGTCTGTGTGCGACTGTATTAGCTGCACCACCCGCATTGGCTGCGCCAACGCATAATACCGCCGATTTAACCTGGTTGTTGTCGCAATTAAAACAACACCCAAATTTACAGGCTGATTTTCAGCAGCTGCAAAGTGCCACTGCATCCGTGCGAGCCGCAGGGCAATCTCTATATAATCCAAACCTTGAGTCGAGTATTGAAAAAGAAGGCGATGCTAATAATTTTAGTATTGGGCTGAGCCAAACATTTGATATTAATGATCAACAACAGGCACAACACAGTGCGGCGCTACTGACACTGGTTGCACAGCAGCAGCGTTTGCAATTAACGTATTTACAATTAGTTGAACAAACCCTGATTGCGCTTATCAATTGGCGCAGTAGTAAAGCAGCTTTTCAGTTAGCGCAACAGCAAGAGCAGCAATTAGAGCGTTTAGTTACCGTGGTTAAGCGCCGTCGAGCGGCCGGAGAAGTCGGGTTGCTGGATGAACAATTAGCATTGTACTCACTATCAGAAATTTTGAATCAAACCGCCCAACAAGCCAGTGCTTATGCAGATGCTAAATTAGCTGTGCAGGCACTGTTACCAACGTGGCACGAAGATGGACAGCTGACACCTGAACAGTTACTCAGTGGTATTAAACTCACTACAGATACTGAAAATGTGGTCCAACATCCACAACTTTTGCTGGTGAAATCACAATGGCAACAACAGCGTCAGCAAGTAAAGGTGATCAAAGCAGAGCGAGCCGTCAAACCAACCATTGGGCTTGTAGCAGGTAAAAATGGTGATGATAACCTTGTCTCTGTGAGTTTTTCTATGCCGCTGAATATAGTGAATAATTTTAGCGATGAATATCAAGCTGCAGAATTTATGGTGATGTCAAAAGAAGCCGAATATCAAGCTTTAAAGCGCACTATGACGTTTCAAGCGCAAGCCAGTAAAGAGGTGATGCAAGCGTACGCTCAGCGCGTTAAGCGTTGGCAGTCGATTAACCAAGCAAATGCAGATAGCAGCCTTACGTTGATAGAGCAACAATGGCAAAGCGGTGATATCAGTACCGCTGAGTACCTAACCATGCGCCAACAGCGTATTTCAGGATTACTTGCTGGCATTGAAATTGTTCAGCAAAGCCAACTGGCGAGTGTGAATTGGTTAACGCAAAGTGGTCAACTTAGCCATTATATTTCTACCTTTACGGATCCCCTAACTGATGGAGCTGCACTATGACGCGCTTAAAAATTATTCTTTCTGCTGTGCTATTTATTTTTAGCAATTTAGGGCAGGCAACCACTGTTGCACAACAAAAGTTTGATGATACAAAAACAGGTCATCAACACAGTGAAGAAGCACCGCACGCTCATACACCAGATGCAGCCCTTGATCATAGTGCTACCACAGCAGTACAACCGAGTGAGAATGTTGAACATGATCAAGCCGGCGGGGTACGTTTAACCCCGACACAAATGCGTTTAGCAAATGTGCAGATCAGCCCATTAGTGAAGCGCACTTATCAAGCGCAGTTGTATGCCCCTGGTGAAATCAAAGCTAATGGTTATAGCAGTTATGTGTTGTCGCCACGGGTAGATTCAATTGTGGTGAAACGTCACGCAACCTTAGGACAACATATTCAAGTAGGCGCACCGTTAGTGACTTTATTTAGTGCCGAGGTCGCCAGTGCACAAACCACTTATCGATTAGCTAAAGCACAGTGGCAGCGGGTGCAAAAAATGGGCAAAGGTACGGTGAGCGAAAAACGCTTACTCACAGCCAAGGCAGAATATGAAGTGGCTCACAGTCAACTTGTGGCGTTTGGTTTATCGGCTAAAGCAATTGCGCAAAGTGCGGTCAGCCCAGCCGATAAACTGGGGGAGTACACATTATTCGCTGGTACGTCAGGGGCTGTGCTCAGTGATAATTTTGCACAAGGGCAGCGGGTCGATGCGGGAATTGAACTGATGCTGATTGCTGATGAAAGTCTACTATGGGTTGAAGCGCAATTGTCGGCAAATCAAACCATTAATATTGATACAGGCACAATAGCGCAAGTGAAAGTGAATCAATTCACATACCCAGCCAAGGTGATCCAAGAAGCACACACTATAGATCAGATCACTCGCTCACGGATTGTGCGTTTAAGTGTACAAAACAGCCAGCATCAATTACACCCGGGGATGTTTAGTGACGTGTATTTTGAATTTTCAACTGAGCAACAAGTGTTGGCAGTACCAGAGCAAGCTCTACTTAGGAACCCAGATGGTGATTGGGCGGTATATGTGCAAGATGAAGACGGTGAACTTATAGCAACTGAAATTGAACGTGGCCGACGGTTTGGTCAGCTTCGTGAAATTAAAGGATTAGCTGAGGGCACTAAAGTCGTTACTCAAGGAGCATTTTTTGTCGCATCAGAACAAGCTAAAGGCGGTTTTGATCCGCACAACCATTAGGAGCTAACACTATGTTTAATAATATAATAGATAGTGCGATTGCTAATCGACTACTGGTTTTGCTGACTCTTTGTGTATTAATTGTCACCAGTGTTGTGGTGATCCCAAAACTCAACCTTGATGCTTTTCCAGATGTTACCAATGTGCAAGTGGCTGTTAATACCGAAGCACCAGGTTTGGCTGCCGTTGAAGTTGAGCAGCTGATCACTTACCCAATTGAAGCGGTCATGTATGCATTACCTGATGTAGAGCAAGTTCGTTCGATTTCTAAAACGGGGCTTTCTGGTGTTACCGTGGTGTTTAAAGAAGGGGTGGATATCTATTTTGCCCGCCAACTGGTATTTGAGCGTTTGCAAGCAGCGAAAGAACTGATCCCGGACGGGATTGGTTTGCCAGAAATGGGCCCGAATACGTCAGGGCTCGGGCAGGTTTACCAATACTTATTAGCGGCATCACCTGAATCTGGCTTGGATAGTATGGCGCTGCGCAGCTTAAACGATTGGATTGTGAAGTTACTCATCTTACCCGTTGATGGGGTTACCGAAGTACTGTCGTTCGGTGGTGATGTGCGTCAATACCAAGTAAATCTTAACCCAAATAAGTTATTGGCTTATCAGCTCGAGCAACAACAAGTGGTCACTGCACTGGAAGAAAACAACACCAATGTAGGTGGCTGGTATATGAACCGCGGCCAAGAGCAGTTAGTTATTCGTGGAACAGGTTGGTTTAATGCCGGCACACTAGGGCTGCAAGAAATAGCACAAACACCATTGAAAACCATCAATGGCACAGTGATCACCATTGCCGATGTGGCAGAGGTGACGCTTGGCAGTGAAATTCGCCAAGGTGCCGCTACGATGAGTAAAAAAGATGGTCAAGGTAATGTGCAATCATTAGGTGAAGTGGTGACAGGGGTGGTATTAAAACGCATTGGTGCAAATACCAAGCAAACCATTGATGGTATTAGCGCGCGGATTGCGATGATCAATCAAGCACTACCAGAGGGGGTAACGTTTGAACCGTTATATGACCAAGCTGATTTGATCACCAAAGCGGTTGATACTGTCGTAGATGCCTTGCTATTAGCGTTTGTATTTATTGTGGTTGTGCTGGCGTTATTTTTAATGAATTTACGCGCCACATTATTGGTTTTATTGTCTATACCAATCTCCATTAGTATGGCTTTATGTGTCATGTCGTGGTTAGGGCTCTCGGCTAATTTGATGTCACTCGGTGGTATTGCTGTAGCAATTGGTATGCTGGTGGATGGCTCGGTGGTGATGGTGGAAAATATTTTTCGTCACTTAACTAACAATACTCATGCTGATCACTCACCGGCTAAATTGATTTCTATGGCGGCTAAAGAAGTTGCCAGGCCGGTATTTTTTGCTGCACTAATTATTTTAGTCGTGTTTATGCCGCTGTTTAGTTTTGAAGGTGTAGAAGCTAAATTATTCCAGCCAATGGCTATAAGTATCATGTTAGCTATTATTTCTGCTGTGATTGTTGCGCTAGTAATCGTGCCAGCAATGGCAGTGTATTTATTTTCTAAAGGTGTCACAGTTAGGCGCAGTGTATTACTTGAGCCGTTAGATAAAACTTATCAAATATGTTTACGCTGGGCAATGGACGCACGTAAAACGGTGATCTCGCTGGCGGGAATATTAGTGGTGATTGCTGGTATCTTATTGCCGCAACTAGGCACTGAGTTTGTGCCAGAGCTTGAAGAAGGCACTATTAACTTACGGGTAACACTGGCACCTTCGGCAAGCTTGGATACAGCATTAATGGTCGCTCCTAAGTTGGAAGCGATATTATTGGCCTTTCCTGAAGTTGAGTATGCACTTAGCCGAATTGGTCGCCCAGAAGTCGGGGGGGATCCAGAGCCAGTTAATAATATTGAAATTTACTTAGGTTTAAAGCCGGTGAGTGAATGGCAATCAGCTGCTAATCGTGCACAACTGCAAGTGTTAATGGAACAAAAATTAGCGCAGTTTCCTGGTTTATTGTTTAACTTTTCACAGCCGATAGCCACGCGGGTGGATGAGCTACTATCAGGGGTGAAAGCGCAACTAGCGATTAAGCTGTTTGGTGCTGATTTAGATGTGTTAGTCGCTAAAGGGCAGCAAATTGAGCAAGCTGTAAAAAGTGTTGCTGGCGCTAAAGATGTGGCAATGGAACAAATTGCTGGTGAAGCACAATTAGTGATCAAACCGAACCGCTTAGCACTTTCTCGCTATGGTTTATCTGTGGGTGATTTAATGTCGATAGTGCAAGATGGCATTGGCGGCACTGCGGCAGGGCAAATTATTAATGCCAATGAGCGGTATGATATTTATGTGCGCATTGGTGCAGAGTTTCGTGACAGCCCAGAAGCCATTGCAGACCTACGTTTATCCTCACCGACAGGTGCCGTGGTTAGGGTTGGAGATGTCGCAACGGTTAATATTGAATCTGGTCCGCCACAAGTGCGCCGTGATGACGTTCAGCGCCGAGTAGTGATCCAAGCCAATGTACAAGGGCGCGATATGGGCTCAGTCGTCGCGGATATTCGCCTTGCCATAGCTGAGCAAGTTGATTTACCCGCAGGTTATGGTGTGAATATCGGCGGTCAATTTGAAAACCAACAACGGGCGCAGCAGCGTTTATCTATCGTGGTGCCTATTTCGCTGGCTTTGATTGCATTACTTTTGTATTTTGCATTTGGCTCAATAGGCCAAGCATTGCTGATTTTAGTCAATGTGCCGTTAGCAGTTATTGGTGGTGTGGTTGCACTTTACGTATCAGGGCAATATTTATCAGTGCCAAGCTCTGTGGGTTTTATTACCTTGTTTGGGGTGGCAGTGCTTAACGGCGTGGTGATGGTTGAGAGTATCAATAATCGCGTTAAAGCGGGAGATAGTCTACAAAGCGCGGCATTTAATGGCGCACTATCTCGGCTGCGACCGGTACTAATGACAGCGTTAACCTCAGCGCTTGGTTTGATACCCATGTTGATATCAACAGGCATCGGCGCTGAAATTCAAAAACCATTAGCAACGGTTATTGTTGGCGGATTATTTACCGCAACCTTTCTTACTTTATTTGTATTGCCGGTACTCTACGCTCAATTTAGTCAGCAGTTTTATCGTGTCAATGGGAATAAAAACTAGCTTTACTGCAGTACCTTACACAAGGCGCATAAACTTGCGTCTTGTGTTATTTAGTGCATTAATATATGTAAGTAAGTGTCTAAAACAATAAAAAGTTGATTATGGAAATACAATGCTGAATAGCCTGTTAAAAAATAAAAGCCAATCTATACGGACGAAACTGATTGTTACTTTTATTGTCATTGCGCTAGCGCCATTGTGTTTACTGTCGTGGTTTAGTTTACAACATGTTATTGATTCTCTGGAGCAAAGTGCTGAGGTGCAACTAGTTGAATTGAGTAGTATAGGTAAGCAATTTGCTGATATTTGGTTTGCAGATCATATTAAAGATTTGTACCTGTTAAATGATCAACTCAGCCATAAGCAGTTGGATAAACAATCACTAATCAACGAATTTGTTGCGCGCTATGACTTTGTAAATGACATTGATATTATTATTGACCCTCTTAATCGTACTAATTTAGTTAATAATGCTGCATTCTCTGAGTTAGATAGCGAACAGCTAAACGCTATGCTTATCGATTTAGAGCGAGGCGCAGCGAGTGTATTTATCTCAACGCAAGCAAAGCCGCAACGACACTTTGTAGTGTTGCCAGTAACCAATACCCAACAGATATTAAACTCTATTATTTTGGTTGAGGTTAATTTTCAAGGGTTGCTCGAAAACTTAGCTCATGTTCATGAAAATAATGAAGAGTTGACCTTTCATATTATCAAAAGTGGCGTTGTACAAGATGCAACGCACTCCTCACTTTCTGCGATGTTAAGTAAGCATTTAGCAAAGTTTGATCATGTCTTTACTTATCATAAAAGTGATAATACCAAGCACTACGCGATACTTACACAGTTAAACTTTGCTAGTGCAACTGATTGGCAACTACTGGTGGAAAAGCCTGCGGTGGTTATGCTCAAAGGCGCCACTACTTATAAAAAAGCGGCGATGTTAGTTAATATTATTGCTTTATTAGTCATTCTGGTGCTGTCGTGGTGGTTCGCTCGGCGGCTATCACGGCCACTTATTTCGCTTGCTAGGGCATCGACTGAGATTAGCAATGGTTCGCGAAGCCGCATACCTATTTTAGCGGATAGCAGTGAACTGCAGCAGTTGTCGATTGACCTCGATCATCTGGTTAGTAGTAAATTACAGCAGCAATCAAGGTTGCAAATGCAAAGTGAAGCACTGCAATTAGCACTTAAGCAACTAGCGGAACAAAAAAGCGCACTTGATGAACATGCAATTGTTGCAGTGACCGATATCAAGGGCACGATCACCTTTGTTAATAAGAAATTTTGTGAGATCAGCGGTTACTGCGAAAGTGAATTGTTAGGAAAAAATCACCGTATTTTAAACTCCGGGACTCACCCTAAAGATTTTTTTAAAGGCATGTATAAAACCTTAATCGCAGGCAATGTATGGCATGACCAAATCTGTAATCGAGCAAAAAATGGTGACTTTTATTGGGTCGATACCACCGTAGCGCCTTTTTTAGATGAGCATGGGCAACCGCAAAGTTATATTGCTATACGCACAGACATTACCGCATTGAAATTACAAGAATTTGAACTCGAACAGCATAAAACACAATTGCAATTAGTGCTGGACAGCACTGCAGTAGGGATCTGGGACTGGTATGTAGATACCGGCAAAGCATATTTTAATAACCGCTGGGCGAGTATTATCGGCTATAAATTAGAAGAACTACAACCAACTGATTTTAATACATGGAACAAATATACTCATCCAGATGATCTTGTTACTTCAGGGCAGCTTTTAGAACAGCATTTTGCGGGTGAGAGCGATTATTATGTCTGCGAAGTTCGTATGTTGCATCGTCTCGGACATTGGGTGTGGGTTCTGACCACAGGACGTATCGTTGAGCGCAATAGTGATGGCTCTGCAAAACGAATGATAGGTACTCATCTTGATATTACAGAGCGAAAAGAAACAGAAGCACAATTGCAATTGAGTCGCGACCGATTTGTGTCTCTGGTTGGCAATATTCCAGGCATTGTGTATCGATGTAAATACGATGCCCAATGGAGTATGCTCTATCTGAGTGAACAAACAAAAGTTATTACCGGCTATGAACCAAGTGATTTAGTTGATAATCATAAGCTGAGCTTCATTGAATTAATTCACCCGGATGATGTCTCAAGCGTGGCAGAGAAAGTGAGAGTCGATGTTGATGCTCGTCAGCCATGGTCATTAGAATACCGTTTGGTCGCTTCTGACGGCAGTATTCATTGGGTACATGAAAAAGGTCAAGCAGTGTATGATCAGGCTGGCAAAGTATTGTATTTAGATGGTTTTATTCATGATATAACCGAACGTTATCATACTCAATCAACACTTTACCGCCAACAAAACTTACTTGAAGCAATGAGTAAACAAGGTCAAATTGGTGCTTGGGAAGTTGATTTAGAAGCACAGACTATGTACTGGTCTGATGAAGTCAAAGCAATTCATGAAGTCGCTGACGACTATCAGCCAGTAATAGGGCAAGCTCTTGATTTTTATAAGCAAGGTGAACATCGTAATAAAATTAGCGAACTGTTCGAAGATGCTGTTATTAATGGTAACAGCTGGGAAATAGAGTTAATCCTTGTCACAGCGTTAGGCAATGAAAGATGGGTTAAGTCGATAGGCCAAGTTGAATTTAAAAATGAACGTTGTGTGCGTGTGTATGGTTCATTTCAAAATATTGATACTTACAAACACCTCGAATTAGAGAGTAAAAAAGCCAATCAGTACAATAAAAACCTGGCTAGTTTAACAGTTTCTCCTGAGGTACAGGCTGGTAATTTCGATGCAGTAAAAAATTTAGTTGCGCAGTCAATGTGTGAGGTACTAGATGTGCAACGCGCAGCAGTTTGGTTGTTTGATGAAGCTAGCGATGAAATGACGTGCGTGAGTTTATTTATTGATGAACAAGGCTTTGTCGAGCAGCCTTTAGTGTTTAAAGCGAGTCAATTTCCCGTTTATTACCAAGCAATATTTGCACAAGGTTTAGTGGCAATTAATGATGTTAATAGCCATCCTGCAACTGTAGAATTTATTGATACTTACACAACGCCATTAAATATTAATTCGATGCTCGATGCGGTGATATCTACCGGTGAGGGCATTTTAGGGGTGCTATGTGCGGAAAGTGTCGATAGCTATCGCTGTTGGAGCCAAAATGAAGAAACCTATTTACGCTCTTTAGCGACATTAGTGGGCAGCGTGTTAATGTCGCAAAGGCGCAAGCAAACCGCTCAAGAGCTGAAACTTGCATTAGTTAAAGCTAATGCTGCAGCAACAGCAAAAAGCCAATTTTTAGCAACCATGAGCCATGAAATACGCACCCCAATGAATGGGGTGTTGGGTATGCTTGAGCTTATCGAACTTGAGGCCTTGACCAAGCCGGTGCGAACGAAAGTCGCTATTGCTAAAAATAGTGCGCATTCTTTATTATCGGTAATTAATGATATTTTAGATTTTTCGAAAGTTGAAGCTGGTAAAATCGAGCTAGAAAGCATCAACTTCAATGTCTGTAATTTACTTGGCGAAATAGCTGAATCTCAAGCGTTATCAGCGCAAGAGAAAAATATTGAAATCATTCTCGATTTAGTGGCTGTGACACCGGTGCAATTTAAAGGCGATCCGGGGCGTATTCGCCAAGTGTTGACCAATTTACTGAGTAACGCTGTTAAGTTTACTGCGCAGGGGGAGATATTGATCCGCGCATCAGTAACCGCCATTGAACAGCAATATCAGCTCAGTATTAGTGTAAAAGACTCCGGCATCGGAATTGATCTAACCAAGCAAAAAGATTTATTTAGCCCTTTTTCACAAGTTGATGCGTCGACTACGCGCGAATATGGCGGTACTGGCTTAGGTTTAGCAATTTGTATGCAGCTGTGTGAGCTGATGGGCGGAACTGTCACTTTAACCAGCGAAGTTGGCCAAGGCTGTGAATTCACAGCGACGATTATGCTACAAGAGGGGAGCGAAACCGAACGCAGTATACCGACCATAGATCTGACCAAGCTCACTATATTGGTGGTTGATGATAACGAAACCAACCGGATAGTGATAAGCCAACAGCTTGCTCATTGGGGAGCTAAAGTAGAGCTTGCATGCAATGCAAGGCAGGCGCTTGAGCTGTGTGAAAAGCGTATAGCTGCTCAACAGAGTTTATATGATATAGCGTTATTAGACATGCAAATGCCAGAAATGGATGGCTTAGCGCTGTGTCGAAAATTAAAAGCTGATGATGATTTTAAAGCTATGCCATTAGTAATGATGACCAGTATTGCGGGGATGGAAGGCGCGCAGCGGTTTAATGATGCTGGATTTCAAGCGTACTTTCCAAAACCGATTACCACTGCTGATTTGATTTCAACAATAGCAGTGATCGCTGATGAACAGTGTTCGACAGACTTACCTTTAGTGACATCAAGTTATATATCCTCACTGCGTAGTGATCAGCATAGAGCAAATAGCCATATTTTATTGGTTGAAGACAATCCGATTAACCAGCAAGTATCTAAACTAATGTTAAGTAAACTGAATTTTACCGTAACGCTAGCGGAGAATGGTCAGCAAGCTCTTGATATTTTAGCGAAAGTACCTGCAGAACACTTTAATTTAGTGCTCATGGACTGCCAAATGCCGGTGATGGATGGATTTGACGCTACTCGCGCAATTCGTGCCGGTGAGGCGGGTGCTAAACATCAACAGATCACGATTATTGCACTCACAGCCAATGCAATGGATGAAGACAAACAGTTGTGTTTAGCATCTGGAATGGATGACTACTTGGCTAAACCAATTCAACTACAAATATTAAAAGATAAACTAGATCAGTATTAAACAATGCAGTAATAAATAAGAGAGCTTATGACAGACCAAAAAACGATTACCTTAAGAGATGCGCAGCCTTCGGATGCTGCTACTATTTTGCATTTTATTACCGAATTGGCAATTTATGAAAAAGAGCCCGATGCAGTTAAAACCGATGAACAGGCGATTTTAAAAACCCTGTTTAGTGAAGGTGCAACAGCGCATAGTTTGATTTGTTTTGAAGGCGATACGCCAATTGGCTTTGCGGTGTACTTTTACAATTACTCGACTTGGCTTGGCAAGAATGGCTTGTACCTTGAAGACTTATATGTCAGCCCAGATAGCCGAGGTAATGGTGCGGGTAAACTGATTATGCAACATTTGGCACGCCAAGCTATCGCAAAAGATTGTGGCCGTTTTGAATGGGTGGTACTTGACTGGAATCAACCTGCGATCGATTTTTACAATAGTATGGGGGCAGAGCCACAAAATGAGTGGATCATTTATCGACTTACAGGACAAGCATTAATTGATTTTGCCGAGAAATAAAAATACGCAAACATAAATAAAAATCATTTGCATTAAGTTGTTTGGCTGTGTAAATTAATCACATCATTTAATTTTGTGCAGGTGATTTTTATGTCACACCCACAGTTTCACAGCAGTAATAAATTGTCTCAGGTTGAGCAAGTATTAAGTCCTTGGCAAGCCAACATTATTGCTGGAAATACAGCGTTTGAACGCGGTGCTTTAATTGAAGCTCGCGATAAATACACGACAGCACACACCCTCGCAGCTCGTTTATTAAGCCAATTTAGCCAAGCAAAAATATGCCAGTCAGTTATTAGCGCAATTGAACATTGCTGCCCCGCATTCGTTGTTGCCGCTCATAATTTAGCGGATACATATCGAGCGATGAATCAAGCAGAGCAAGCGTGTCAGTGTTTGTGTGATGTGCATATAAGTTTAAGTCATTTGCTCCAGCATCCATGCGATACGGTGCGTACAGTGGTTGTGCACCATCATCACAAAACCTACACAGAGTTAGTACAGTTTGCCAAATTGCACAGTCATTACCCGCAATTAATAGAACAAATCAATCAGACGTTAAGTTACACCCCAGATCAAACTGCCACTGTGCATTGATCACTTATTCTTAATCCGACAAGGAACAATTATGGCGTTTACATTACCCCCATTACCATATGAGTACGATGCGTTAGAGCCACATTTAGATGCTAAAACTATGGAGATCCACCATACTTTGCATCATCAAACATATATCAATAAAGCCAATGCGGCACTTGAAAATACCCAGTATAGCGATACTGATGTACATGAGTTACTCGCAAAGACAGACACGTTGCCAACTGAGCTGCAAAAAGTAGTGCAAGAGCATGGTGGCGGACATGCAAACCATTCATTGTTTTGGACAGTAATGAGCCCCAATGGTAGGGATCAGCCAAAAGGGAGCTTATTAGATGCGATCACAGAGCAGCTTGGCGGCTTTGATAACTTTAAAGAGTCATTTACAGCGGCAGCTGTTAGTCGCTTCGGCAGTGGCTGGGCGTGGCTAAGTGTTAATAAAGATAACCAGCTTGTGGTGGAAAGTAGTTTAAATCAAGACAGTCCATTAATGCACGGCAACACGCCGATTTTAGGTTTAGATGTGTGGGAGCACGCCTATTATCTGAAATACCAAAACCGCCGCCCGGAGTATATCGCAGCATTTTATAATGTGATTAATTGGGCTGAAGTTGAGCGTCGTTATTTAGCTGCTACCAGTAAATCAATCAGCGAATAAAGGTTGAGTGCCGAAAATGGCTAGTAAACTGTGTTTTTTCACGTACTCTATTAGCAGATGTATAGTTAAGAGCACCTTATGGATACTAGCCATTGGCAACTTGCCAGACAAAGCCGCGACCATCGTTTTGATGGACTCTTTTTCATCGGTGTTAAAAGCACCGGTATTTATTGTCGGCCAATTTGTCCTGCCCCTACTGCAAAAGAGCAAAACGTAGAATACTTTCAATATGCCCATAATGCTGCCCAGGCTGGATTTCGCCCGTGCATTCGTTGTCGCCCAGATAGCGCCCCTGGAAGTAGCGCATGGCAAGGAACAAAAACCACAGCGCTGCGAGCCAAACATCTGATAGACAGTGACTTAACAACACAACAAAGCTGTGAACGGTTAGCTGAGCGACTAGGCGTGAGTAGCCGCTATTTAAGGCAGTTATTTCAGCAACATTTTGGTATCTCAGTAACTCAATATCGGTTATTTAATCAATGCCATTTCGCTAAAAAATTATTACAAGAAACAAGCCTGTCGGTATCCCAAGTTGCTTTTGCAGCGGGCTTTAATAGTATTCGTCGCTTTAATGATGCTTTTTTACAGCAGTTACATATTTGCCCGTCAAAAATGCGTGGTGAGCGCAGTACATCACGTGCGATGTTGACGCTTAAATTACCTTTTCGGCCCCCTTATAATTGGGCTGCGTTACAGCAATTTTTAGCTAAGCGGTTAATTTCACCTCTTGAGTGGCTTGGTGAGACATATTATGGTCGCAGCTTTAAAAACCAGCATTGCCAAGGCCAGTTTACGGCTGAGTTTGTAGAGCACAAACATCATTTTTTAGTCAGCATTGATATTGATCAGCCACGCTTTTTACAGCCTATTTTAAGTGAAATTCGCAGGGTGCTCGATTTAGATGCCGATACTGCGCAAATCGAACAATACCTAACAACTCAACTTCAAGGGGCAATTGTGTTAACCCAAGGGCTGCGGTTACCGGGTATTTGGTCGGTATTTGAGGCTGGTATTCGTGCGGTACTTGGCCAACAAGTCAGTGTGACTGCTGCGCATAACTTAGTGACTCAGCTTGTGGATGAACTGGGCGAACAAGATGGCGAGCGAGTGTATTTTCCAACCCCTGAGGTAGTGGCAAACAGTGAGCTGGCATTTTTTAAAATGCCTCAAGCGAGAAAGAATGCGCTGCGTAATTTAGCGCAATTCTGCGCCGATCACCCTGATTGTCAACAGCTTGATCAATGGCTGCCACTCAAAGGGATTGGACCTTGGACAGTAAACTATGCAAAATTACGCGGCCAAAGTCAGCCCGATATTTTATTAGCAGGAGATTTAGGTGTAAAGAAAGCACAGGCGGGGGCAAAACCATTTAATGATGAGATGTGCGCGCCATTTCGCTCCTATTTAACCTTTCAACTATGGCAGCAGCTAACATGACTATTATTCAAACCCGCATACCCAGCCCAATTGATGAGATTATTATTCAAGGTAACCAACACGGGGTGAGTTATGTGGGCTTTTATCCAGTTATAGAGTGCTCAGAAACCCCATTTTCAGAGGTTGAGCAGCCACATATTTTAAATTGTGCTGCGCAGCTTAAAGACTACTTTACAGGCAAGCGAACAACCTTTGATGTCACTCTAGCCACCCATGGTACTGCTTTTCAACAAGCGGTATGGCAAGCGCTCACCGCGGTGCCATTTGGACAAACACAGAGTTATTCAGATATTGCTCATGCACTCAATAATCCCAAGGCAGTTCGCGCAGTGGGGGCTGCTAATGGTAAAAACCCAATCAGTATTATTGTGCCGTGTCACCGTATTATTGGTGCCAACGGTAAATTGACCGGCTATGCGGGTGGGCTAGAGCGCAAGCAGTGGTTACTTGAGCACGAAGGGCTGATTTAATCTTCAAAAAAGGGTCAATAGACTCCAGGAATTAGTTTTAGCACGGGTAAAAAAGGTGATGTTCAATCAAGATTAAGGTAGCATTAGCGCACTTTTTTCAGGGTAGGCATTTTCATGGCTCAGCTGTACTTTTATTATTCTGCAATGAACGCAGGTAAATCTACCACGCTTTTACAATCGGCATTTAACTATCGCGAACGCGGCATGGAGCCTGTTATTTTAACGGCTGCATTGGATGATCGTGCTGGTGTTGGTAAGGTATCTTCTCGAATTGGTTTACAAGCTGATGCACATATTTTTGATGCTGACAAAGATGTTTTTGAACTGATCAAACAGCTTAATAGTGAACAAAAACGTCACTGTGTGCTGGTGGATGAATGTCAATTTTTATCACGTCAGCAAGTAATGCAACTGACCGATGTGGTGGATGAATTAGGCATTCCGGTGTTGTGCTATGGCTTGCGTAATGACTTTAGAGGCGAGTTATTTAGCGGCTCGCAGTACTTACTAGCGTGGGCTGATAAACTGGTTGAACTTAAAACGGTGTGTCATTGCGGTCGCAAAGCGAACCATGTATTGCGTACGGATGAGCAAGGCAAAGCGATTGCCGATGGTAATCAAGTGGAAATTGGCGGCAACGACCGTTATGTGTCGGTGTGCCGCAAACACTATAAAGCTGCGTTAAACATGCAGCGCCGAAGTTAACGCTGCTATAAATTGATCAATATCGGCTCGAGTGATCTGTAAATGAGTTACTAAACGCAAAGTTTTGCTTGGGCTGAATACTATCCCTTGTGCTTTTAGTTGCTGTGCAATGGCATTAATATCAACACTATCAGCAACATTTGCATAGACCATATTGGTTGTATCGCGCGACAAGTCAACGTTAAAGCCTTCAATGGCACTGAGCTGCTGCGCTAAGTAACGCGCATTGCTGTGATCGTCGGCTAAACGACTAACATTGTGCTCAAGTGCATAGTGGCCAGCGGCTGCCAGCATACCAGCTTGGCGCATAGCGCCGCCAAGTACTTTACGCCAACGCCTTGCTTTATTGATCAGTTCAACAGAGCCAAGTAGCAATGAGCCGACTGGTGCGCCTAAGCCTTTTGATAAGCAAATAGACACGGAGTCAAAGTGTTTGGTTATCTCGGTAATATCTACCTCAAGCGCAACCGCAGCGTTATAAACGCGAGCACCATCCAAATGCAGTGCTAATTGATGGCTGTGAGTGAACTCACGCGCTTGGGCTAAATAACTTAATGGCAGCACTTTACCGCCAATGGTGTTTTCTAAACTGAGTAAGCGGGTATTAGCAAAGTGAAAGTCTTTGGGTTTGATAGCGGCGCGTATTTTGTCAAAGCAGAGGCTGCCATCATTTTCATTCTCGATAGGTTGCGGTTGGATTGATCCAAGCACTGCCGCGCCACCGCCTTCAAATTTATAATTGTGTGCATTTTGCCCGCAAATATATTCATCACCACGTTCGCAATGAGCCATTAACGCTAATAAGTTTGCTTGGGTGCCGGAGCTACAAAACAATGCACTGGCAAAGCCATGACGCTGTGCTGCAACGCTTTCTAATTTATTAATACTGGGATCATCACCATATACATCATCACCTAAAGGGGCGTTGAACATAATTTCGCGTATTTTAGCGCAGGGCTTAGTGACAGTATCAGAACGAAAATCAATCATGATATCTCCGGTTGTGTAAATTGCTGGCTTATCTCTTGGCGAGTTTGTTGATCAAAATAACTCCACGCAATAAAGCGACTCACTTTTTGCCCTTGCGCCATTTCAATGATTTTAACTTCAGCCACAGGGTGTGTTTTTAATTGTGCTTGTAACGTGGCTAAGTTTTCTTTTTTTGAAACTAAAGAGGTAAACCACATACACTGCTCAGCAAATAGGGCACTTTCATCGATCATGGTACAAATGAATTGCGCTTCGCCACCTTCACACCAAAGCTCATTATGTTGCCCGCCAAAATTTAAAGCCGATTTAGGGGCTTTGCCTAAGTTTTTCCATTTCCGCTCGCTACTTTGAGCTGCTTGTTGTTCACTGGCATGAAAAGGAGGGTTACACAATGTAATATGAAAAAGCTCTTTTGCATTTATTACCCCCTGAAAAATATGCTGCGACTGCTTTTGTAGCTTGACGGTAATTTTGCGATTATTAAATTGTACGATTTGTTTGGCTAATTTTACAGCGCTCGGATCTATATCTGAGCCTGTGACGCTCCAGTTATATTCATAGCTTGCTAGTAACGGGTAAATTATGTTCGCACCAGTACCTATATCCAACACTTTAACTTGTCTGCCTTGAGGTATAACGCCTTGATTATCGTTTGCTAGTAAATCTGCCAAGTAGTGAATGTAATCAACGCGTCCTGGAATCGGTGGGCAAAGGTTGTGTTCAGGTATATCCCAAAAATCAACGTTATAGTACGCTTGCAAAAGTGCTTGATTAAGCGTTTTTACTGCTTTGTTATCACTAAAATCAATACTTTTAGTACCATTGGGAGTAAGCACGATATATGGTTTTAAAGTGGGCACTTTAATACTTAGGTAGTCTAAATCATAGCCTTTGTTATGGCGATTTCGAGGGTGTAGTTTTGATTTTAATGGTGTTGATTTCATAACAAATAATTAGCTTAACAAACAAAAAAGTTATTTTACCAGAGAAACACATTGACGTGTGATCTTGTTTAAATTACTGGTAGGATGAGTTGCGGTTCATAACAATGACAACAAGGAACTGAAATGGCGATCGTACAAGAATCAGTATTTATTAAACTAACTGAGCTACAAACATTACATTTGCGCCGCATAGCAGATAACAGCAAAGCCGCTGGGCCAGCTGTGTTGTTTATGCATGGTGCTGTTGAAAATGGCAAAATATTTTATACGCATTCAAATAAGGGTTTAGCACCTTTTTTAGCTGAGCAAGGATATGTGTGTTATGTGGCTGATCTACGAGGTCGTGGTGACAGCAAACCGGCTATCTCAAAGCATGCTCACTATGGCCAAACCGAAGCTATTATTGAAGATATTCCCGCTTTTATTGCTAAAATTACCGAGCGTGAAGGTAGACCACCAGCGTATTGGGTAGCCCATTCCTGGGGTGGTGTATTAATGAATAGTGTGTTTGCGCGTTTCCCACAGTATATCAATGATGTAAAAGCATGTGCTTACTTTGGTACTAAACGCTCGCTTTATAATCATCATCCACAAAAATACCTTCAAGGAAATTTGATTTGGTATTTTTTAGCGCCAATACTGGCTAAAAAACATGGTTATTTACCCGCCAAAAGACTCAAGTGGGGCAGTGATGATGAAACTAAAAAGTCGCATTATCAAAGTATGCAATGGGCTAAACGTAAACCATGGTTAGATAGCGACGACGGGTTTGATTACGCGCAAGCTGTGGCTGGCTTAAGTTTGCCACCGACCTTACACATAGGGGGGGTGAAAGACAAAGCGCTTGCACAACAAATTGATATTGAAAAATTTATTGCCGAGTCAGGTACTGGTATTCAACACCTGCAAATGTACGGGAAAAAACACGGCCATCAATATGATTACGATCATATTAATATGTTAACGCACGCTAGTGCTAAAGCAGATCAATTTAAGGATCTAGTGACGTGGTTTGAGCGTCATTCAGCAACGCCCTGAGTGGCGTTTCAAAACGTTTCCAGTGTTCTATTGCACGGTTATGTAGCGGTTTTCGTACAGCTGCTTTGCTAAGCGTGGTAACTGGTTTTTTTGATTTATAAAAGTCTAAACATTGTGCTTCAAATGCGGTACCTAAAAATGTAAATACGCTTTTTAACGTATCGCGCGGCTCGCTGATCAGTTGCTCATAATGAACATCTAAGATAGCCGAAGGTATTGCTTGTTGCCAATGCTTCATCAAACCTTGGTATAAATCATAGTAACGTTTAAATTCAGGTAATGAGCAAAAATAAGGTTCATTTTCTGCAAAGTAATTACTATAAACGGACCAAGCTGTGGCATTAAAATCGCGCTGCAAGTTAATAAACTTAGCATTTGGAAACAATAAATAGATAAGCCCTAACGATTGATAATTAGCGGGCAATTTGTTGATCATGAACGCGCGAATAGGTTTTGCTTGTTTTAACCGTGCGGTATAAAGAGCCCGCGCTTGCTCAATCAGTTGCGGTGTTAGTGCGCTGATACATTCAGGGTAGGACAACTTGGTTTGTTGCTCTATGAATGCAACAACTTGCGAGCTAATACAGCGATCTTCCCCAAGGCTTGCAAATTCACTATGTGAAGCTAACATTTGTTCTAATAATGTTGAGCCACTGCGTGGCATGCCAATAATAAAAACGGGCGTAACAGTACCAGTAAATCCAGGCTTGATAGTGGCAAATAAACTTTTTGGGTTATAACGCATAATACTTTGATAAAACGGCGTTAATTGTTCAGTGTTGAAGCTACTCAATTGCAGCTGCAATTTATTGGCTAGTTTATAATAATTTACAGCTTGTTCTATATCATTGAGTTGATCATAACTTTTTGCCAAGGCGTAATAACAAACCATTTTTAAACGTAAATTATTGGTTTGTGTGAGTAAATGATGCAAGTTACTGATGTAGTTATGCTGTTGATCAAAGCGGCCAAGTTGTACCAGTTCAAATAAAATATAAGCAGTGACCGGATATAAACCAATACTTAGTGCTTGTGCAAAGGTGGTATGTGCTTTATCTAATTCGCCATGGGTTAAATAATGTTGTGCGAGATAATAGTGTGGCTCTGGGTTATGACTAGCAATGCTTTTTGCATACTCCAGTACGGTTAATGCATCATTTGGCGAATTAACGCCATTAAATGCATCCGCTAACGCGTGCAGTGGCTCCAACATATTAGGTAGACGTTCACAGCTTCTTTGTAATAAATAAACTGCAGCATCAAAGCGCTCTAAGCGCAGTGCAATACGGCCCAAACCAAATAGCGCTTCGCCATTTTGGGGATCACTTTCAAGCAAGGTTTTATAGTGAAACTCCGCTTCTTGGAGTTTGTTTTCGGCAAGTAGTTGGTTAGCTTTTTTTAGCAACATACATCACTTTTTTTATTTTTTAATTACTATATTTATTATTTGGGTATAGCACGAAAAAGGCGAAATGTCTTGAGCATTTCGCCTTTCTTTTCAACGCTTAATTATGATTAAAACGTATAAGTTGCTTTGGCATAATAGAAGCCGCCGTTTATACCATATGGCGAAGTTTCATAGTATTTACCACCCCAGTTATTATTAGGTGCCACGGTAAAATCAAGTTTCTCTGCTTCTTGGTCGAGCAGGTTTTGTGCGCCGACTGAGAAACTAATCGAATCATTCAAAAAGTAAGTTACTTCAGCGTCGAGCGTAATTGCCGCATCTGCCATTTTTGCTGTATCGTCATAATCTACATGCACACCTTGGTATTCACCAAAATAATTTGCACGAGTAAACATTGAGAAACTTTCCCATTGTTGTGACCAACTAAGCGTACCACGGTGATTTGGTAAGTCATTTTCTAAACGGCTTACTTTAAACACCCCAGTAATATTAGTTGAGCGAGTAACCTCAGTTTCATTCCAGTTGTAAGCTAAACTAAATGTTGAGCTACCACCGAGTAAATCTGTGGCATAGTTTGCTACAAAGTCTATACCTTGAGTTGTGGTATCAAAGTCATTAGTAAAGAAGCTTACTTGCGCTAAGCTTTGCACGTTTGGCACACCAGCGGCTTCAAGCGTATCTTTATCAGCTTGACTCAGCTCGATTTTATCAGATTGACTAATACGGTCATCAACTTGAATATTGTAATAATCAATGGTTAGAAATACTTCACCGATGGTGTATACCGCGCCAAAGGTATAACTTTGCGACTCTTCAGGCTCAAGCTCTGTACCGCCTAACTGTACCGCAATTGGATTGGTCGGTGGTAGTAAAGCAGAGTCGACCAATACGCCACTGCTTAGGTTTGTTTGCACGTTACTGACATTGGCTTGGCCAACTGTAGGCGCGCGAAAGCCTGAACTGATTGAACCACGAACATTTAAATCATCGGTTAAGTGATATTGAGCCATCAATTTATAGTTAACAGTAGAGCCAAAGGTATCATAGTCTTCATAGCGTAGGGCTAAACCCATTAAGAACTCTTCAGTAAATGGGGCTTCAATATCAAGATAAGCCGCGTAGTTGCGACGAGTATATTCACCAGCGTCAGATGGTTTAAAGCCAGGGAAACCATTTGAACCGATACCAAAACCTTGATCCGTTAGTGGGCCTGCTGTAAATGATGCTACATCGCCAGAGGTAACTGTAAATGTTTCCTCGTGCCATTCAAGGCCACCGGCTATGTTCACATCGTATGCTAGATCAAAATCAAAGCCTTTTGATAAATCAAAATTAAAGTTTTTCTCTAATTGTGAGTATTTACCTGGGCTAAAATCACGCGGGCTATCAGGGCCTAATGACGCATTAATAGTGTCGTAAATAAAGTAACGAGATTCATTAAAGCCGACCGTACCACTTAAGTCGTAGTACGCACCTTCTAACATACCACCAGTGAACTCGCCTTTAGTACCTATTGTAAGCGAGGTATCTGTAATGTTGCCACCAAAGTTAGGCGTAAAACCGCCAGGTAACATTTCATTGAAGGCAAAACAGTCTGGATTATTAGCTACTTGGTTGATGTAAACTGGGTTATCTAATACGTTGTCATCAATCATGATGTTAGTAGGGCAGTTACCACTCATATCGCCAGTTAAATCGCCAACTAACAATGTTTCACCACCATCGTTTGAATAGACCCCAGGGCGAGTGTGAGGATTACGATAGTAAAAACCACCGCGTACATCACGCTCTGAATAGTTACCAAACATGTAAAATTCGGAGTTTTTAGTCAGCTCAAGGCCGACATTACCAAAAATAGAGATATCGTCATCAACTTCTGGTGCGCCCCATATTTGTGTAATCGGGGCAATGTCAGGAACACCAGCCTCAATTAAGTTTGCTGCATCAAAACGTTGCACTGAACGGCTAGTTGCGTCAGCCGTTTTGTATTGGAAACTTAAATTTGCGAAGCCATTGTCGGTAAATGGTAGACCAATGTTACCGGAAATCTGTGTTGTATCACCGTCGCCTTCATAGTACTGACCTTGGCGTACTTCGAAACTGCCGCCTTCTGAGGCATCTTTTAGTACAAAGTTGATAACCCCAGCAATCGCATCTGAGCCGTACTGAGCGGCTGCGCCATCTCTTAGTACTTCAACTTGTTTTAGAGCGATACTTGGAATAACTGAAATGTCCGCACCTTGTGCGCCATCGTTTATGCCGCCACCTAAAAAGGCAATAACAGAGGCACGATGACGACGTTTACCATTGAGTAATATCAATGTACTGTCAGAAGGTAAGCCACGTAAGTTAGCTGGACGAACCAAAGATGCTGCGTCACTAATAGGCATTGAATGCACGTTTAATGATGGAATTGAGCCTTTTAATAGCTCGAGCATATCCGTATTACCTGATTTACCAAGTTCTTCACCACCGATGATATCGATAGGTACCGGTGAATCACCAATAGAACGCGGTGCAGAGCGAGTACCCACTACGGCTATTTTTTCTACATTTTTATTTACTTTAGTTACTTCAGCTTGTTCATCTGCAGCTAAGGCAGTCCCCGAAATAAATAAGCCTGCGGTGGTTGTCGTTAATGCAAGTTTAACTGCATGATTTAATATGTTATTTCTAAATTTCATTCTAATTTCCCCAGTTAGAATTATTGTAATTTCGTAACTATATGATTTTTAAAAAGCCAAATAGTCTATTAAAGTTATACAACTTGTTAAATAATTGTGCAAGGTGTTAAATGATTTGGTTTTTTTTGGTTTTTCTATAGAGGAAATTAGAGGTTTACATACCTATATGAAAAGTAATGATATTTTGAAAAGGGAAATTAGAAATAAAGTAATAAGTGGGATTTTTTTATAAGTAAATGAAATAATAATTTTGTAAATAAATCTTTAGACTAAGTAAAATTCAATAAAGTTCAATAATTATTAATGATCAGTTTGTTCAGGATTTTGTTGTCGCCAAACTTTTAACGCTTCTCGGTATTCATCCCAAACACATGGGCAACAACTGCCACCACCGCAGCACTGATCAGCAGCCGGTCTGGTTGGTTTTGTGTCGTCAACTCGGTATGGTATATCGGCTGTGTTTTGCGGCATTTTATCCATTATTTACAGATTTAATAGCATGGGCTGTTTATTGGCCCGTGATTATACTTAATCATGGCTTTTTTGCTAGTTGAGAAATGATGTTGATCTGTTAATCGGTGATTGTATTAAATTATGCTTTGTGAAGTGTTAAGGCTATGTGAGAATAGCGTTATGCGACTATATAAAGTTATTCATCGTGCCCCAATTCGAGTGGCAAAAATTAGTACAAAACGCCAACAGTTGCGTTTTAAGCGCGCTATGGTAGCACTTAAAATTGCACTGGCGCAGGAAAAGCAAGAAACCAAAGAAATGCTCACAATTTATCGTCGCTACACCAAAGGAGATGTGAGTAAAGAGGATCTGCAAAAAGCGAATGCCCAGTTTGTTGATATTCTCAAAGGATTGGGTTTAGGTGTTTTTGCTGTTTTACCTTTTGCACCTGTGACTATTCCACTGGTTGTTAAGTTGGGTCAATGGGTTGGAGTTGATGTACTGCCAAGTTCATTTAATATAAATAAATCACTTAAAGATATTGACCAGCAGATCGCTGATGAAGAGCAGCAACACCACCACGCTGAAAAAACGGCAAAATCAGACGTAAAACCACCTGTAAAAAAATAATGCCATGCAGTTTAAAGGATAGTCTTTGTGCTATACCTTTTATGCTGAGTTATTGATATGCTTGATCATCATATAATTTTAAACGAGTCATTTAATGAGTACATTAATTCGTCATAGTTCTACGGGTATTCCTTTATCTTTTATTGTTAAAAATGACTTAGCTACATGGCAAGCACAGCAGCCAATTTTTTTACAAAACTGGCTAAATAGCTGTGATTTTGCAAAACAAGGTTTAGCCTTGGTGGTCAATCCACAAAGTGGAGCGCTAAGTCAGGTGTATTGTTTAGTTAATAGCGTTGATGACTTTTGGCTCGCGGGTGAATTAGCCAGCAAACTGCCAGCAGGAATTTACCAAGTTCAAGAGTGTGAACAACAATTAGAACAGATTGCTCTGGGTTTTATACTTGGTGGTTATGAATTTAGCGAATATAAAGCCAAAGGTGCTGTAAAAGCACAATTAGCAATTGCCGATGAAGCATTGTTTGCGCGTATTACACGCCAAGCAAATGCGATTAACTTAGTTAGAGATCTAGTTAATACTCCCGCCGTAGACATGATGCCACAGCACTTATCACAAGTGATGGCTGATTTAGCACACACTTACAATGGTCAATTCAATGAATGGATAGGGGATGAATTATTAGAACAAAACTATCCAACTATCCACATGGTAGGCCGCGCCAGTGAAAATAAACCGCGTTTACTTGATTTACACTGGGGCGCTGCAGATGCTCCTTTGATCACCTTAGTCGGCAAAGGTGTTTGTTTTGATTCTGGTGGTTTAGATCTTAAACCAAGCTCAGGTATGCGCAATATGAAAAAAGACATGGGCGGCGCAGCTCATGTAATTGGTTTAGCGCAGTTAATTATGGCGGCAAATTTACCAATTCGTTTACGCGTGTTGGTACCCGCTGTTGAGAATGCGGTATCGCGCAATGCATTTCGCCCTGGCGATGTAATTAAAACACGTAAAGGCATTATGGTCGAAATCGATAACACCGACGCAGAGGGGCGTTTAGTGTTATGTGATGCACTCACTGAAGCACAAAATGACAATCCTGAGTTGATCATTGATTTTGCAACCTTAACCGGTGCTTGTCGTATTGCGTTAGGCACTGAGTTACCAGGGTTTTTCTCAACTGAGCGTGATGTTGCCAATGGCATTATTGACGCCGGTATTGCAGTAAGCGACCCTGTTTGGCAATTACCGCTTTTTGAGCAATATAAAAGTTTATTAAAAAGTGATGTTGCTGATATGGCTAACTGTGCAAGTACCCCATTCGGCGGGGCAATTACTGCTGCACTTTATTTAAAAGAATTTGTAGAGCCAACCACACCATGGGTACATTTTGATGTAATGGCATGGAATATCCGCTCATTACCAGGTCGTCCAGTCGGTGGTGAAGCACTCGGTATTCGTGCCGTATTTAACTACTTACAAAGTCGTTTTAAATAAATTTATTGAGCTTTGTGAGGTTATGCCTCATAAAGCTCAAGCGGTAACCCATCAGGATCTGCAAAAAAGGTAAATTGTTTACCTGTGTATTCATCAGTTCGAATCTCTTCTACTGCCACACCTTGGCTTTGCAAATACACTTTACTTTGCTCAATATTGGCCACTTTAAATGCTAAATGTCGTAAACCTTGTGCTTCTGGGTAACTAGGTCGCTTTGGTGCATTATCAAATGAAAATAGCTCTATTTGGCTACCATCAGGCAAGGCTAAATCTAATTTGTATGAGTGGCGATGTTGGCGAAAATGCTCTGTAATTATGGGCAGCTGTAAGATCTGATGATAAAAATGTTTTGAGCGGGTGTAATCGCTGCATATAATTGCAGCGTGGTGAATTCCTAGCAATTGCATCATTTTTAGCTATCTGTGGTAAATGGCGCAGTATAGCTGCGCCATATTGAGTATGTTATTGATCACTGCCTTTGCAAGCTGCTACTGCGGGGGCCACTAACTCTAAACCGGTTTTATCACACGGTGGTAGTGCTGCATCGCTAACGCTGATTGGCGTGACGCGTTCGCCCCATTTTATGTAACTAGCAGCCCAAGTTAATCCTGCACCAAATGCTGCAGACATGATATTAGCATGTGGTTTAATTAATCCTTGCTCAACAGCTTCGCATAATGCGATTGCAATAGTTGCTGCCGATGTATTGCCGTATTCGCTAATGTTAACCATTACTTTTTCATCTGGTACTTTTAAGCGATGTTGAATGGCTTGAATGATACGTAAATTTGCTTGGTGTGGCACAAGTACATCGATATCATCAAGGCTCAAATTTGCCTGTGTGAGCACATCGTCACAGGCTTCACTCATGCCCTTTACTGCGCGCTTAAAGATTTCGCGACCTTCAAATAATAAATCAGATGGCCCAATAGGCACATATTTATTTAAGTCACTACCAAAGTTAGTGATATGCAAGATATCACGGTCTTCGCTATCACAGCCTGTTTTTGTCGCGAGTAAACCCGCTGGCGTGTCTGCTGCTTCAAGTACTACGGCACCGGCGCCATCACCAAATAACACCGCACTGTCACGGCGATCCCAGTTTACATACCAGGTCATACGTTCAGCAGCAATTACTACAGCTTTTTTGATCATACCGGCTTGAATTTGTGCAGTCGCTGCTTGTATTGCATATAAAAAACCAGAGCAAGCTGCATTGGTGTCCATAGCGGCAGCGCCAACTGCACCAATGTTTTTTTGTACTAACGAAGCTGTGTTTGCAACCATAGTAGAGGGCGTACATGTTGCTAATAACACTAAGTCAATGTCTTTAGCATCAATGCCAGCACAGGCTATTGCATGTTTAGCTGCTACAGTGGCAAGCTCTGCAGTACTAACGTGGCTTACTCTACGTGCTTTTATACCAGTGCGGGATGTGATCCATTCATCATTGGTATCAACTAATTGGCTAATTTCATCGTTGCTAATACGCGCTGGTGGGATACATTTACCCCAACCCGTTATGTGTGCGTAGGTCATAGTGTGCTCTCTTTAAGTGGTCAGACATGTGTCATCTATGTTTGATTTATACCAAAAATCCAGTTCTAAGACTAGTTTATAACTTAGCTTACGTCGTAAATAGTGGTAATTAAACGTAATTTAGGCTAATGGTAGTAGAAAAATGAGGTAAACATGAAACAAAAATTAATTACTATCTTGGCTGCATTGGGTACGACGGTATATTCTGCGGCGAGTTTTGCAACACAAACTCAGGTTATTTACGCAGGATCAATGTTAGCAGGTGCTGAACAAATACTAGAAAAGCAACGCACTATTGTTATAGAAGACGCTATCATCACGCGCATCGAAAAAGGCTATGTGAGTGTTATTGATCTAGCATTGCCCGATGCAAAGATCATTGATTTAAAAAATCAATTTGTTATGCCTGGATTAATTGATATGCACGTACATGTTACATTTGAGCGTGACGCAAACGCAAACCCTCATCAATGGCTTACAGAGTATGAAGCGGACTATGCTCTGCGCTCAATTAAATATTTACAGCGTAGTCTTGATGCCGGTTTTACCTCGGTACGTGATTTAGGTAGCAGTTATAAAGTGATCTTTCCACTACAGCGTGCCGTTGAGCGTGGAGATATTCAAGGGCCACGTATTTTTGCTGCAGGAGATACAATTACCCCAACGGGCGGGCATGCTGATCTGCACGGTTACCGTAAAGATATTAGTGATGTGATAAGTGGAGGGTTAGGGGTGTGTGATGGTGCTGATGATTGTCGCCGCGCGGTTCGTGAAGTAATTAAATCAGGTGCTGATGTAATTAAAATTACCGCAACGGGTGGGGTGTTAAGTAATACCGCAGCGGGTGTCAATCAGCAGTTCACAGATCAAGAGTTGATGGCGATTGTTGATACTGCACATAACTTAGGGCGCAGCGTAACAGCCCATGCTCATGGTACATCAGGGATCAAAGCGGCATTACGTGCAGGTGTTGATTCAATTGAACATGGGTCTTACCTAGACAAAGAGACTGTAAAGTTATTTAAGCAATATAACGCTTATTTAGTGCCCACGTTATTGGCAGGCCAAACGGTCAGTCAAGAAGTACTCAGTAACCCAAATATGCCAACAGCTATTGCTGATAAAGTACGCACCGTTGTACCAAATGTTGCAGCTTCATTTAAGCTGGCATTAAAAAACAATGTTAATATTGCTTTTGGTACAGATTCTGGCGTATCACGCCATGGTAATAATGCTGATGAGTTTTTATGGTTAGTTAAATATGGCATGACTGAAAAGCAGGCTATTATGTCAGCAACAGTTAATGCCGCTAAGTTACTCGGCCAACAAGACCGACTAGGGCAGTTGAGTGTTGGTAAACAAGCAGATATCATCAGCGTTAATGGCTCTCCTCTTGATGATATAACGACATTGCAAAATGTACAATTTGTGATGAAAGCAGGGCAAATATATAAACACCAATTGTAGGATACAGTATGGGCAGCAAAATCAAGGCATCATTGTTTAATCATTTGATTGACGCTGAGCGCCAGTTATTAGATCCTGAGATCCGTCAATCTGAGCAGGCATTGGATGCTTTGCTCGATGATGATTTTATTGAAATTGCCGCTAATGGTACTGTATTTAATAAATATCAAGTATTAACGCGGTTACCTACCGAAGTCGTGCCGCAGTTTTACAATCAGCATTTTAAAGGCCGAATGCTTAGTGATGATATTGCCCAACTAAGTTATCAAGCGGCATATCGGCGCTCTGCGCGCGCTGAGTTTAACTATTCGTTACGGATGTCGCTGTGGCGATTAACCGAAGGCCAGTGGAAAATGGTGTTTCATCAAGGAACGCCGTGTGCTGTGTTTAGTATCTCTATGGATGATGATTAGGTTAACCTTCTTTAATTAGGCATTTTTTATTAGGTAGTTATGTATGGCGTTTTTAATGCGCACTGATCCTGCGATTAGCCGTTTACTGATGTTACGCAGTGGTGCAATTGCAATTCAACTATTGGCCGTTGTAGCAGTCTATTTTTTACTTGAGCACCAAATCCCTTTATTGCCTCTACTGGTAGTGATCTCCCTTGAAGCCGTATTCCAAATTTTAAGCGTGATTGCTTATCGTAATGTCAGTAAAGCGAAAGAACTTGGGATGTTAATGCAGCTTACGGCCGATGTGCTTTTTTTATCGGTATTGCTGTCTTTGAGTGGTGGTGCGACCAATGCATTTGTGTCGTTACTGTTGTTACCAATAATGATTGCTGCGGTGAGTGTCAGTGCTCGCGGCTTAGCTTATATTGCTGTATTAGCGATCACCGCCTATAGCGTGCTGCTATTTAAAATGCCTCAGCACAGCATGCATCATATGCAAATGACCAGTCACTTTGTGGGTATGTGGGTTAACTTTGTGATCAGTGCTAGCGTTATAGCATTCGTTATCGGCACTATGAACCGTGCACTGCATTCGCGAGAGCGCACAATTGCAACTGTGCGAGAAAAACAATTACGAGCAGAGCAGTTAGTCACGCTTGATGGTGCTGCGGCACAAATTACTCATCAATTAGCCAGCCCAATCGCCAATTTACAATTATTGTATGAAGAGCTTCTTGAAGAGCAGCCCGATAATGAGATTGTGAAAGACATGCAGCAGCCCTTGTTGCAATGCGCACAGCAGTTAAAACAGTTTCGTACCCTGTCATCTGAACTACGCACACAAACGGTTGCAGCGACTGTATCGTTAAACGCATTAGCTCAACAAATTAGCGATACAATGCTATTACAGTATCCCGATCAACAGCTTAATTGGCTAAATGCAGCGCCTGCTAGCTCGGTTACTAATGATGCTATGTTACTGCCAGCGATATTAAACTTGTTGCAAAATGCTGCTTTTGCCAATCAACAGGCACAGCAACAAACACTGGAATTGAACTGGCAACAGACTCCAGATAACCCTAAAACAGTGAGTTTAGTTATACGTGATTTTGGTAAAGGATTTAGCGCAGCACAATTGGCAGAGTTAGGGGGTCAGTTAATGCCTAGTGAAACGGGGATGGGGCTTGCAGTTATGCTTTCAAATGTAACATTTGAACGTTTACAAGGCTCTTTAACATTATTTAATCACCCACAAGGTGGCGCGGTTGCCAAAGTACAATTAACCATTGATGAGCCACAAGTTGAGCCTGTATGAAGCTATTAATTATTGAAGATGATATTAATCTTGCCAATACGTTAGCGCGGCGCTTAAACAAACACGGTTTTGCATGTCAGCTGGCACATGATAAAGCCGAGGCTATTGGCATAGCTAAAAACTTCGCGCCGACACATATTCTGTTAGATATGAAATTAGCTGACGATAACGGTTTAGCTCTTATCGCACCACTGAGAGCCTTACTAACAGACGCACATATTGTATTATTAACAGGCTATGCCAGTATTGCCACAGCGGTAGAGGCTATGCGCCTAGGTGCAAATGATTATTTAACAAAACCCGTTGATATGCTCACGTTATTACGAGCCTTAACAGGCACATGCGAGCCAACTACTGAGTTAATTGCAGATGATATTGTAACTATGTCGCCAGAGCGTCTTGAGTGGGAACATATTCAGCAAGTGCTGCATACCAATCAAGGCAATATTTCAGCAACTGCTCGGCAACTTAATATGCATCGGCGGACTTTACAGCGTAAGCTACAAAAAAAACCAGTTCAGCAGTAAATCCTAGCGCAATAGTGAGCGTTATTTCGGATCACGGTTTCCGGTTTAGTAATGCTCAGTAAGTTTATTGTTGCCTTTTAGGCAATAAGTTTTACCCGGTCAACTAAGTAATACAGTCGCCTGTAGTCACTTGAAATGAAGCTCAGGTTACTTTAGTGCATTTATATTTGGGCACCAGCCACGCATCATAGATAGTTTTGCAGTTTAGATAGTTGCTGCAATGGCGTTCATTAACTACAGTAAAAATATCATTGTATTTTTTGCAATCAGCATAAGTAGTCATTATGGATTTATCACAACTGGATTTTGTAGCCGTATTATTAGCTGCCATGTCTTCTTTTATGTTAGGAGGCGTTTGGTATTCACCTTGGTTGTTTCAACGAGCCTGGTTAGAAGGCTGTGGATTAACGGAGCTGGATTTAAAAGCAACAAATCCAAAATGGGTATTTGGTGGCGGTTTTGTTTTATCTTTATTTATCGCTTTTGGCTTATCACTGTTTTTAGGACCACATCCACATTTAGGGGTTGCGGTAGGCGTTGGCTTTGCGGTTGGACTATGTTGGGTAAGCAGTGCCTTAGGAATGAGCTATATTTATGAACAACGACCACTAAAGCTGTTTTTAATCAATAGCGGTTACCATATTTTACAGTTTACTTTAATGGGCTTAATCTTTGGACTTTGGCCATAAGCTGTTAATCTATTCGCGTGTTTGTAGTAAAAGTAACAAAATAATGGCAAAACCGAATAAAAAAGGCCCTACTAAAACGGTCGATATTTTTTGTAGTCAATGTAAAGCTCCCCTATTCAAATATCGTAAAGGCGGCAAAGGGGCATTGGTTAAATGTTTTATCGAACGGATCAGTCAAGATTTCACCACAATTCCTTGCGTATGCCCCAACTGCTCACGCCCTTTTGCTCGAGAAGCAATTATCCGAGGCGCACCCGCGTATAAAATGATCGGCGGCAAAGTTACGTTTAAGTAGTCATTTAATTTGAGCGTATATTCATATTTTATTGATTTAATCATTTTTTAGTCTGATTGTTCCTGTATCTGATTTAACTATAAATAAACTGTAACTCTTTAATTTAATACGACTTTAAATAGTAATTGCACAGTTTTTTTATGATATTGATGGTATCCGAGGTTGGTCTACTTCGGAAATTGAAACAATAGGAGCTGCATTTTTGAGAGGGTTTAAGAAGTACAGCGCAAAGATACACGGAGCTGCGTATGCAATTGAGCATCGTCTAGATTCATTTTCTATAGATGCACTCGGAGCTTCTTACGAAGTTGGATATGGGGTAATGTATATGCAAGGAACAAAGAAAACATACTCTAGCTATGTCGCGTTTTGTAAATAGTTTTAGAATCAATAAGGAATAAAAATGATTAAAAAAGTAATTTTTATTTTTATTATATTTCAATTTTTATTGGTGATTAGTTTAAATCACCACTATGGGATAGCCATAGCGTTAACCACTTGTATTTTTTATATTTTCCGTTCTAAATCCAATTTCTTTTCTTTGAGCTTTCTTTTTGAAGATGTAAAAGAAAATGCATTTACTTTACTATGTGTGTTTTCAATAGTTGCATTGACAATTTGCCAAATCTCTTATAGTGCAAATGATTGGGGGTTGTTGACAATAATAGTACCATTGTCGTTATTGTTTTATTTCTTCCTTACACTTTTTAGTTATACTGCTGATTGTATATATAAAATATTCGGAAAGTTTTTTAGAAGGAAGTAAGTGCTCGTAAAGTAAAATAGGAAAGGCACAAATTTTTCGATAGTGCATCAAGGAAATATAATGTCAAAATATAGATTTTTAACTTTATTATTTTTAATAGTTAATTCACAGGTATGCTTTTAAAATGCGATTGAAAAACCACCTAAAGCTATTGAAGCCGTAGTATATACTATTTGCGATTTGGTATATTGCAATACGAGTGTTGTTTTAAGAAATAATACGGCATTTGAAATTAAAGTAATTTCAAATTATTTCGATGAAACTCATTTTACTGAGCATGCTTTTAAGTTTTATAGAGCAAAAGACGTGTATGCAACGAGTAACCCGTTTGACAACCCATTATCGTTTAAAAATGTAGAGTTTTCGCCACTTGAAGGAGATGTAATATTTAAACCTCTTGAAGTCAAAACTTACACTACGCTAATAAAAAGAGATAGATTGAATTTTGAAAAAGGCATTGAGTACGTTGTTTTTTCGGTAGTTATGGATGCGCAATATGTGATAGATAAAAAAAAGTCAAGATTCATTTCATTGCTTAGTAAGTTAGGAATAGTTGATGATTTACTTACCTTGCCTGATGATTAAACTAACAGAAAAGTAAACAGAGTCACCCTTTAGTAACAAAGTGAATAGGGTCAGGTCTTTCTTTTTGTCTTTATGTAATTAGTGGCAAAAAACAAGATCTGACCCCGATAGTGATCCCGATAGTTATATGACCCCGATAGTTATAAACCAGAGGAGAAATCATGGTGGTCGCGATAGGTCCGACGATTCTAGCTATTGCAAGTGTTGTTAGTACTAGTAATTTGCATGTTAGCTGTGGAGAAAGCGTTCTAAATAACCAGCATAAGCTAATGGTAATGAAGAAATTAAATGGCGCAAGGGGCAAATTCCATTTTAAATGTGGTGATACAATATTTGTAGAAGAGCCTTCGAATACTGATGGCATTTGCTACAAAAAACATTATGGCGTGGTTGGCGGATATAAAGTTGAGCCCTATGTTGCCACATTGGAAGTCGCTGTGACTAATCAAAGTTGTAACTTTGATGGAGCCATCCGTTTAGAGCCTACCGTTGCTATAGAAGATTATGGGGTTATCTGGAGGTTTATGGAAGAGTTGAGAAATAACAAAGAGAACGCCATTAAAAAAAGGGTGAATATGTTTGACTGGTTTTTTGACAGTCAATTAAATAAATTCACCAGTATTCCTGGCGCTGTTTCAATGAGTCCAGTAGTAACAGGCTTATTTGAAAAGAATGCATACTCTATAAAAGTTTATATAAATTCTCAATTGTGGAAAGCTAATATTCATTTGAAAGATAATAAAGTTGAAGTTACCTCCATATATTCAGTAGAGTAAAAAATAATGGGGTCAGGTCTCAGGGTAAGATCACGAACTTTATCTTGACTTAAAAGTATGATCTTATACTCCTTTTTAAGGAGCCCTGTAGTGGTATAGTTTTAATGCCAGTGTGGTGGAATTGGTAGACACGCTAGATTCAAAATCTGGTTTCTTCGGGATTGATGGTTCGAGTACGTCCACTGGTACCATTAAAACTTTTTAACTTGAACGAGCTTAAATCTGTAGAACACTACCATATTATGAAAAACCGCCTTTGATGGGCGGTTTTTTGCTTTCTTACATTTGAAAAATAATTATTGCCTAGCCTAGCCTAGCCTAGCTTTGCCTTGCCTTGCTATTAGTATAAAATGCCGTCCCTGTATTATAATTTGTTGAGTACTGTGTTTTGCAATTCAGAAAAGATATAAATGGACTTAGAGCTATTGCAGTTATAGCTGTTGTGCTATTTCACTTTAATGCCTCTTGGATGCCCGGCGGTTTTGCGGGGGTTGACGTGTTTTTTGTTATCTCTGGTTTTTTAATGACTGGAATAATATTCAGAGGAATAGAACAAGAAAACTTTTCTATTTTAAGGTTTTACGTTGCAAGAGCAAATAGGATCATTCCTGCGTTAGCTATGCTTTGCTTAGTCTTGCTTGTTTTCGGTTGGTTTTATCTTACACCATTTGATTACAAAACTCTGGGCAAACATATTGGCAGCAGTATGAGCTTTTTATCTAATGTTGTTTATTGGAGAGAGTCAGGGTATTTTGATGCGGCTTCACACGAAAAATGGCTATTGCATACTTGGTCATTATCCGCTGAATGGCAATTCTATATAATCTATCCATTAATGCTCGTTGCTATTCGAAAGTTTATGTCTGTTAAGGTGATGAAAGCAGCTGTTCTCTTTGGAACATTATTGGGCTTTGTTTTTTGTGTTATCGCTACCTATAAGTGGCCAGACTCTTCATATTATCTATTACCTACCAGAGCTTGGGAAATGATGATTGGTGGCGTTGCTTATCTTTTCCCTTTTACATTACAAGATAAAAGAAAAAAATTAGTAGAGTGGTTTGGTTTAACTCTAATTGTTTGTTCATATTTTTTTATATCAAAAGAAAACCCTTGGCCTGGATATCTTGCAATATTCCCTGTTTTGGGCTCGTTCCTCATTATCCAAGCACAACATAACGATAGCCTTATTACAAGTAATATAGTATTCCAGAAATTAGGCGCTTGGTCATACTCTATTTATCTATGGCACTGGCCTTTAGTTGTCGCAATTTACTATTTTTCGTTAAATGATAAGTTCATTTACATTGGTATTGCAGTATCAGTATTACTTGGTTATTTGAGTAATAAATATATTGAAAAAATTAGGTTTAGAAATGATTTTCGAGGCCTGCTTCAATATTGGAAATGCAAACCTATTTATCTTGTATTATTCATTGGTTTTTTAGGGAGTTATGTTTTTATATCAAAAGGAGTAGATAAAAGATTTAACCTAAATCTCGAACTTCAACAAATATCTAATCAATTGATAATGCCATTAAGAAGTAATGGATACTGCTTTTATTCCTTCAATGATGGTCAGGAAAATGTAGATCAGAAAATTGGCACCGATTGTTATTTGGGGGAGAAGTTAAACAAATCAGCTACATTATTATTTGGAGACTCTTTTGCTGGTCATTCGGAACCTTTCTTTGATGAGATATTTAAAGCTAATCATAAATCTTTCCAATCTATAACCACCAACTGGTGTATTGCATCTTTTACGGATAATTTTACTGGCCCAAAATCGCATCTTGCATATAAACAATGCTTAATTAATAGGGGGTACTTAAAAGTTAATATGCATAAATATAAAAACATAATATTTGCAGGTCAATGGAGTGCTTTATCTAAAAAGCAACTTGATGATTTTGAAATTGTAATAAAACAAGCGGCTAAGATGAAGATCAATGTATTTATTATAGCAGCACCACATAGTTACACGCAAAACCCGTTGAACTTTTTTTACAGGAGTGTTTATTTTAAACATCCTTTTGATATTAATAAAATAATTAGTAATGATGTATTTATGGCGAAGGCTAACTTGTATTTAAAAGAGTTTTCTAGTAATTATACTAATATTCACTTTGTAAGTAGAGAGTTGCTTTATAATAAAGAAAACACCTTCGAAATTAATAATCTTACTTTGCCATACAGCCTTGATGGCGGACATATATCAATTCTTGGTTCAAAATATTCGGCAAAGCACTTTATGAATAAAGATGAATATAGTGCAATTATGAAACTCTTCGATCTTGAATGATTTCAATTTAAAATATGCTGTGGTGTTTATTGATTTAATAAAAATCTAGAGTGTCAGGAAGATCTTAAATTATTTATTTAAGCTTAAGGTCTTCCATTTTAAATTATAATATTCTTTTTTATCATAGTTATAGCTTTTTATAAAATGGTATTTTGATAGTGTCGCTTCAATCAGTTGCGAAATAGCAAGTTGTTATGATGGTGTTGATAAAGCTCTTCCAAATAAGCTCGTTACTAATTTTTCTAAGGATAACTTTGGATTAGATTATCTCAGAGATTTAGACATTCAACTTAAGAATAAGTTTTTGTGATTAACCTAACGTATTTACATAAACACTTTAAAAAAATAGTAATCCTCCGAAAAACAATAAAAGCCAACTATATCCTGTGTTGGCTAGAACAACTGAGAATGGAACAATTACTTATTCAAAAATTGTTCATGTTAGTGGTGGCAGACCAAAAATACCTCGTGGTAAGGCTGCCAGAGTGACTCAAATTAATGGTGGCTAATGTAATGCGGGATTACCCAAATCGTGAAGGAAAATTAAAACAATTCTATGCGAATAGAATGGGCATGTTAGCGCATGGTGAAAATGTTATTGAATCGAAAATGCTTGGATCGCAACAGCTTGAATATGAACAATTGGAAAGAATATCAGATAGTTTAATAAACGTTGGGATAGAATTATCAATCTGTCAGTTTTCACTCGGTCATAGTATTGACACAATAAGAGAAACAGTCGAGCGGACTATCACTTACTATCTTAAAACAGACAATGAGTGGAGTAGCTATCCACATAGTGTATATACATTAGTCAAACTTATTTCATTGGCTATTTTGGTTGATGTTAGTGATAAAGCGTGGGCATTATTGGCTGAAAAATGGCAAAGTAGCGGCAGTAATGGCTATATATTGGCAAAACTGTTGAGTTATCGTTCAAACAATATACAACTAGGTCAAGATGTTCGCCTTAAAAAAATCGGTCAAATTTTGACTATCTCAAATATTAGTGACGATTGTGAATTTTTAGAAGAACTGAAAAAGTATTCTAAAAAATGGTACATTCGTTATAAAGGCTTACATTGGTACAATAGCCACAATGATGATTATCATATAGGTTATTTTGGGTACTGGGCAGTAGAAGCCGCTGCTGTCGCAAAAATGCGTGGTATAAGCCTAAAAAACACTCATTTTGGTAAATATTTTCCTTATGGTTTTTTTGATCTACCAGAACAGTTACCGAAAGAAAAGGGCGTTAAAAAAGAGCTTCAACAAAAAGAGCAGGCATTAAATACAATCACTTACCCTGGCTTAACTCGACTAAGTCTATCGCTTGATGATGCTTGGATAAATGAGAGTGAGCAACGCTTATCATTAATCACCCATGATGAAGGTCTGGAGTGTGCTGGTACTGTGTACCAAAGTGACGAAAATACATTAGACTCATTTGCGACAGGTAGGTATGAAGCATTA
>NZ_JACJEV010000030.1:0-55591 GCF_014164235.1 Pseudoalteromonas sp. SG44-17
CCTCTTCTGCTTGACGTTTCGCTTCTTCTTCAGCTTTCTTCAATGCGGCCTCTTCTGCTTCTCTTTGCAGACGCTCAGCTTCAACGCGATCTTTTTCAGACTTCGCGGTTTGTTCTGGGGTCATCTGCTTCTGTTTTGCTACACGTTCAGCATCTGCTTTACGTTTAGCTTCTTCTTTCACTTTACGGTCAGCCTCTTCTTTGGCTTTGCGCTCTGCGTCTTGTTTTGCTTTAAGCTCAGCTGCTTCTTTTGCAGCTTGTTGCTCAAGTTCACGACGAGCGGCTTCTTCTGCTGCTATACGCGCTTGCTCTTGCTCTTGCTCAACCGCGCTTTTCTTCACGTAAGTACGTGTTTTACGTACTTCAACTTGAACTGACTTTGCTTGACCTGTAGAACCCGTCACACTTAATGTGCTTTTGCTCTTACGTTGCAATGTCATACGTGCTGGGCCATCTGAGCCTGTGCCGCCGTGCTGCTTGCTTAAATGATCAAGTAACTTTGCTTTTTCAGCTTCAGTTACATTATCACCCGCTTGCTTAGTGATACCGGCTTGCGATAATTGTTGAAGCAATTTATCAACAGTTGTACCAATATCCCCGGCTAGTTTTTCAACATTTACTTCTGCCATAGTCTCTAATACCTCCGTTAATAACTTACTCGTCTGCGAACCAACAAATGTTGCGCGCAGCCATAATTAGCTCACCCGCTTTCTCTGGAGAAAGCTCTGTAATATCGACTAATTCATCAATACCTTGCTCTGCTAAGTCTTCTAGCGTAACAACCCCTTTGCTTGCCATAACAAACGCAAGGTGACGCTCTAACCCTTCTAGTGCTAATAAGTCTTCAGCAGGCTCTGCACCATCAAGGCTTTCTTCTGTTTTAAGTGCTTTAGTCGTTAATGCATCTTTTGCACGTGAGCGTAACAAATCAACAGTATCTTCATCTAAGCCATCAATTTCTAAAAACTCAGACGCAGGTACATAGGCAACTTCTTCAAGGGTTGAGAAACCTTCGTTGATAAGTAATGTTGCAAAGTCTTCATCGATGTCTAAGTTTTCAGTGAATAAGTTGATTAACTTATCAGATTCCGCTTCGTTCTTAGCGCGCATTTCTTCAACTGTCATTACGTTTAGTTCCCAACCAGTTAACTGGCTAGCAAGACGTACGTTTTGACCATTACGACCAATTGCTTGTGCTAGGTTATCAGCTTCAACAGCGATATCCATTGAATGGGTGTCTTCATCCATTACAATTGAAGCAACTTCAGCAGGTGACATTGCATTAATAACGAACTGGGCTGGGTTGTCATCGTAAAGTACGATATCAACACGCTCACCACCAAGTTCAGTCGATACTGCTTGTACACGTGCGCCACGCATACCAACACACGCACCAATCGGATCGATACGTTTATCGTTAGATTTAACGGCGATTTTAGCACGTGAACCTGGATCACGTGCCGCTGCACGTAGTTCAATCATCTCTTCGCCAATTTCTGGCACCTCAATGCGGAATAATTCCATCAGCATTTCTGGCTTAGAGCGTGTTACAAATAACTGTGCACCACGAGCATCAGGTTTTACTTCATAAAGTAAACCACGGATACGATCGCCAGGACGGAAATTTTCACGTGGTAACATGTCATCACGGTAAATAACCGCTTCAGCATTGTTACCTAAATCTAATACGATTGCGTCACGCGTTGCTTTTTTCACAACACCTGTTACTAACTCGCCTTGTTGATCTTTATAAGCTTCTACAACAAGTGCGCGCTCAGCTTCACGTACTTTTTGTACGATTACTTGTTTCGCCATTTGTGTAGTAATACGGTCAAATTTAATTGACTCGATTTGCTCTTCGATGAAATCACCAATCTTAAGATCTGGGTCATCAACCTGAGCCGCTTCCAACGTGATTTCGCTGTAAGGGTTTTCCAGTGAACCATCTTCAAGTACTGCAGCAATTTGCCAACGACGATAAGTGTCGTAATCGCCTGTTTTACGGTCAATTGCAACGCGTACTTCAATTTCACCAGTATGTTTTTTCTTAGTCGCAGTCGCTAATGCGAACTCTAACGCTTCGAAAATCTTTTCTTTTGGAACCGCTTTCTCATTGGAAACGGCTTCAGCAACCAATAATATCTCTTTTGCCATGGGTTATGCCTCGCTTGCCCTATTCCTTCGCACTCGGATTAAAACTTTGCGATGATGTTCGCACGTTCAATGTTACTGAGCATAATTAACTGCTCAGTACCGTCATATGAAAGTGTGATCATATCACTGCTAACTGCTATTAGATCGCCTTTAAAATTACGACGACCATCTTGTGGAAGCTTAGTACGCACGCGTACTTCCTCTCCTTGTGCCTTCTCGTAGTGATCTTGTTTGAATAATAGACGATCAACACCAGGAGACGATACTTCCAAATCATATTCATTTGTAATCGGGTCTTCGACATCTAAAATTGCGCTTATTTGACGACTTGCATCAGCACAGTTATCAACCGAGATCCCCGCTTCGTGATCGATATAGACCCTAAGCGTAGAATGGCGACCCGCTTGCACAAACTCTAGACCATGTAATTCAAAGCCTAACATTTCAACTGACGGTGAAAGCATGGTTAATAAATCTTGCTCAAGTTTTGTCACGAAAATTCTCCATACAAACAAAAAAAGGGCTTATAGCCCTAAAATACTTAGCTTATACCTTGATTTAAAATCAAGTGGTGCAGATACAACAACGCCCCGAACCAAGCGGGGCGTCACACCTAAAGCATAAAACTGTGTGGCCATGGGCCAAGCTTGGTTGCGGATAGCTAACACCATCTAAATTAAACCCAAAGGCTTAAACGCAAAACGCGCATTACATAGAATGCGCGACTTCAAATCAGTAACTAAAATCGCTACTCAAAAGTTTGGCTTCAAGAATTTAGAAATATTAATTAAACTAATAACTTATCTAAAAACTTGGTTGCGGGAGCCGGATTTGAACCGACGACCTTCGGGTTATGAGCCCGACGAGCTACCAGGCTGCTCCATCCCGCGCCAACTGGTATCAAAATACCTGATACCTGCCTAGCAGCTAATTAAGTGAGCTAGACAATGGCGGCTATTATAAAGAGGCTTGGCGTAATTAGCAACCAAAAACTGGTAAAGAATGACTAGACTATAAAGTACAAAATTATAGGTCAGAACAATTCGCTATAACCGTACCAAAAGTACCCTGTTAAAAAACCAACATAAAAGCCCTAGGGCGTGTTGACCTTTTGTGATTAATTTTGCAGCAGTATGTTTGGTATTTAGGCAAGGCAGAGTCTATGTAGTGTGGTTGTTCCCCATAAATAGACGATAACGCAGTATAAATTCCAAACATGCGCTGCCCAAAGGGTTCTTCCTAGGGGCGATTAACTCTTTGTTGCTCGATTTTTACTTAGCCCACTAGGTTACAAACCTCGCGCCGCGATTAAATCGCCCCTAGATTGAACAAATTTCAATCCACAAAGGTCAACACGCCCTAGCCTTATTGGCATTAATAATGCGCGCTATTACGCGATTTCCATCGATTTACTCACTCTTTCCTACACAGCGTCTATACTAAGTTTTTAATGGCAACCTGCATATTTAAGGCTATTTAGAGAGGGCTTATTATGAGTATTTCTGCTCATCATCAAAAAATGTTATTACAAAGTATCGCAATAATAAAACCTAACTTTCACTGTTTTACTGTTACCTTTCATGTGCAATTAAAACGTCATGCACTGACTATGCAATGGCCTAGCAGTGATGAAATAAGTGAAAAAAGTTATTTGTTGTATTGCTCATTGGAACGCACTATTACCCACTTAGATCGCTTATTGTCTGTATTACCTTTTATTCATTATCATGCCAACAACCTAAGTAAATCTGGCCTCACTTGTCAGGATGTTGATTTATTATGTGATGCTTTTATAGCTGCGCTAAAAATTCATTTGGGCCGAGAATTTACGCCAAACATAGAGCAAGCGTGGCGTTATGCACTCAGGATGTTTAACAGCATAGTGAAAAGCTATTTATTTAATACCAGTAATATTGTTGCAATTAACAAGTCCGTGCAGCAGCAAGTGAATTCATAGCAAATAACCTACATGCATTATTCTATACTAGCTAACTCTTGTAGAAGACGATCTATTTGGTGCTGTTCAACATCGATTAAAGTTGCATATCTTGATGTTAACGCACTCATTTTTCTAGATAAGGAGTTATCAAAAGTCGCATCAGTTAAGTTATTTAGTTGCTCTTTAGCCTGAGCTTCGAGGGCTGCTATTTGGCGATCCATTTGAGTTTGGTAAGTATCTATTTTTGATTGTCGCTGTTCAACATCTCGTTTGATTTCTTGTGCCCGAATGAACGAATCAATGCCTTTGCTCTGGGTTGATTGTTGGTCAATTTCAGAAGTGTTTTTCGACTCAGGCAAAGCGTGTTTTTCTTTTAATAGTCGATCAATATCCCGCTGTTCACGTGCAATTAAAACGTTATAGCGCTCTGAAATACTGGTCATTTGATTTGCTATTGCAGTTTCTTTTTTTGCACCAGATAAATTATTTAACTGCGCATCTGATTGCTCACCTAAGGCGGCAATTTGCTGATTCATTTTCTCGCTTAAGCTATCAATTTTATCTTGATGCTGTTGAATATCAGCATCAATTTGCCGAGTCCGAATATAACTATCGACGCCCGAGGTATCAATATTCTCATTAGCAACAAATTGACTAGATAAGCTCGGGTTTTGCTCTTTTATAGAGATTAGTTTCGCATCATCACCACATGGAAATTGACTAAATTCCACGACGCCTTTTTTTTCACACTGATAAACTGTGGCATGCAAAGAACTAACATGACAAAGTGCAATGAGACAAGGTAAAACAATTTTAAATTTGCGAACAGTATACTGATATTGATTCATAAGCCGACATTCCTTTGTTTATATAGTTAACTTACACAGGTTCCTTATATTTATATACCACGACTATCAGTAATAATAAATGCGATCTAACCGTCAACTTAGTTCGTATAAAATAACATTTAGGCAAAATTCATGATTTATAAAACGCTGCGATTTATTTTTGGCGACCAACTTAATGCCAATCACAGTTGGTATAAAGAAGAGAATCAAACACAATACCTTTATGTCATTGCTGAATTAAAACAAGAAACAGATTATGTAAAACATCATATACAAAAGGTAGCGGCGTTTTTTGCAGCAATGGAGAACTTTGCTACTGCGCTCAAACAAGCACAATTAAATGTGCTTCACTTAACACTCGATGATACCCACGATGATGCCTGCATTACCTCATTGCTAACACGCTTGGCTAAGCAATATCAGTGTCAACAAATTCAATATCAGTATCCTGATGAGTATAGACTAAAAACTCAACTGCAAGAGTTTGCAAACAGCAGTGACTTTAATGTTAGTGCCACAGACAGCGAACATTTTTTATTACCTTTTGCTGATATCAGCGACCATTTTAAAAAAGATAAGCATGTGAAAATGGAATTTTTTTATCGCATGATGCGCAAGCGCTTTGACATATTGATGCAAGATAATGCTCCACTAGGCGGGCAATGGAACTTTGACCAAGACAATCGTAACAAATTAAAAAAAACTGATTTAGCTGCTATCCCTGAACCAAAAATATTTACCAATAATATTGAAGCTATTTTACAGCGCATAAGAAAACACCAGGTAAATACCCTTGGCCATTGTTCAGCAACTTTATTATGGCCAACCAGTCGTGCTCAAGCAAAACAATTACTCGATTACTTTTGCACTCATCTACTCCCCTGTTTCGGACAGTTTCAAGACGCGATGACCTGTCAGAGCTCATACAAATGGAGCTTGTATCATAGTCGTATCGCGTTTGCACTTAACACAAAAATGCTGCACCCAATGCAAGTTATTAAGCAAGTACTGGCTGAGTTTGCGGCACGCCAAGAACAGATCACGCTTGCCCAAGTTGAGGGGTTTATTAGGCAAATTTTAGGTTGGCGAGAATATGTAAGAGGTATTTATTGGCAAAATATGCCTGATTACGCGAGTAAAAATGAACTTGAGGCTGCTCGTCTGTTACCAGATTATTTTTGGAGTGGCAAAACAAAAATGAACTGTATGAAACAGGCAATCACGCAGAGCTTAGAGACCGCCTACGCGCATCATATTCAACGCTTAATGATCACCGGAAACTTTTGCTTATTAACCGGTATTGATCCAAATGAAGTTGATAGCTGGTATTTGGGCATTTACATCGATGCCATTGAATGGGTAGAAATGCCTAACACCCGTGGTATGAGTCAATTTGCAGATGGCGGCCTAATCGCCACAAAACCGTATGCCGCAAGCGGTAACTACATAAACAAAATGAGTGATTACTGCACCAGCTGCCACTATAACGTAAAACAAAAAAGTGACGACACGGCTTGCCCTTTTAATAGTTTATATTGGCAATTTATGCACACCCATGAAGCCCGCTTAGCTCGTAACCCACGTATTGGCATGGTCTATAAAAATTGGCAAAAACAAGATACATCACAACAGCACGCTATTTTAGAGCGAGCGCAATGGTGCCTAAATAATATAGAAAAACTCTAACAGAAGTATCATATTAGGTAATATTGTTAATTAAATGTTTAATTAATTTGTAATTATAGTGTAATCACCCTACTTTCTAATATTAGAAATTACTCCACAACACTATGAGAACACGATGAAAAAACAGTTTTTAACGGCATTATTACTGATCTGTACAAGCCAAGCACAGGCATTTAGCCAAGAAACACATAAACGTATCGTCATCGATGCAGTGAACTACATGCAGCAGCACCCAAGCAGCACACAGTTTTCGGCATTAAGCCAATACGCTCAACAAAATAATATGACGGTAACCCAGTTAGCCGAAGTACTAGGCCAAGCAGCCTATGATGTGGATGACTTTGAAGACACCTTCTTTTGTGGTGCTGTAACGGGGTCATGTGTTCAAGCACCAATATGGGGAGCAGCAGAGAGTATTGTTAAATATACCAGCTATTGGCATTTCCAAAACCATACCCAAGGGGCTGATCAACACGGTAACGACTTTGGTGGCTACAATTACCAAAAACTGACGGTATGGGGCACCGTTGATAACTTGGCTTCAAGCTGGTTAAAAGGTGACTACCTTGATGACGGTCAAGGCGGTGAAACAGGCTGGTTTAATGCCGATTCATCAAAGTACAACAGCTATGGTATTACTGAAGCTAATTACCGAATTGACAGCCAATCAAATTACAACATGTACGATGACTTTGAAGAAATGCCTTTTCAGCCAATTGATAATTTAGGTCAATACTGGTATCAAAGCTATTTGCAAAGTGGCAACCCACAAGTGTTAGGTTTTGTTTTCCATACAACTGACTTACTACAACCACACCATACTTGGACCACATCTGATCTCAATCATTCAAGCTGGGAAAGCTGGGTAAAAGACTACTATGATCAGGAACAACTCAATGACTCTGCCCTTATTACACAAGCCATGCAAACATTTTCAGCACTGGATATAAACAGTCAAGACGTACGCCCTTTACTGACACAAGGTGGCGCTTTTTCTTATGCTCAAGGCGGTATTGTGCTTAATTCACAAGACCATTACGACCGCTTAAATACGGCAAAACAAGTGATCCCACATGCGATTGCCATGGTTGTGCACCTACTTAATCATGCCATGGTCGTGCGCCAATGAAAACGCTGAGCAGTTGTATTTTGTTATTATTAGGACTGCTTTATAGCAGCCTAACAATGGCATCATTTAACCAATATAACGCTGCTGAAGTGCGTTTAATGCAGCAAGTTTATCAACAACACAATGCCAACATTAGTCGCAAAGACGTTCGTAAACATATGTTTGAAAATCAATTTTTATTATATCAAGCAGAACAACATATGCCTGAGCTGCTTGAACGTCAATCTGCGGTAGGCTTTAGCACGCAGTACCATGTTGAGCGCTATTTGATGAACATATTTGACACGCAACTAAATTTATCAACATCCTATGTTAAAGGAGGTAATCTCACACAATATAATGCCCAGTGGCTGCTCAAAGTATTGCCTAGCTACCCTGCTAATGGCCAATACAACGCTGAACAAATCAATAAAATGCAGCGCACCGAGCTCAGAGGGCTCTTTACAACCGCCGTCAATCTTTATGAGTTTATAGCCCCTTTATCTATGCAAGTACGCTTTCGACTGCACCAAGGTGAAAGTGACTTATTCAAAACTGAAGTAATAAAAAAGCAACAATTTGAGGCGTTGCTTTTAAAAGCAACGCCATTACTTTTAAAGCAAGGGATCAGTATCGCGCACCTAGAAGAACTAGCAAAAGGCGATATTTTAAGGCCTTCGATTCAAAGTTGGCTAGGTATTAAAGACATGATGCACGTTCAAAGCCCAATACTAGACAGTCTTGAACAACAAATATCCGATAAAGAAATAAAATATTATTATCAGGCAAATAAAGCGCGCTTTAAATACCTTAGTGAAGTGACAGCTTACGGCGCTGCGTTTACTGAGCGAGACCAAGCGGTTCGCTTTAGAAATACAGTACAAGCAAGCTCTTTTACAGATGCATTATATATATCACAGCAAAACGACATTTATGCTAAGTATCACAATAAACTAACTCGCAAAAATAAAAGTAATTGGGCTGTGCAACTGGCTTATACGCTAAAAGCAGAAGAATTATCTGCGGTGATGCGCTCACCTGAAGGTCTATGGGTCGTCATAATTAGTAATAACCATCAGTATAACTACTTTAGCGCTACTGACGAAACTGTTCGCTATCAAGCTAAAAAAGCCATCGCAATACAAAAAGCGCAGCAACGCTATCAGCAAAATTGGCTGGCTTGGCAACAACAAAATGCAGTAAAACTATGAATAAAAAAGCTATCTACATAATTACAGGCGTCGCTTGTTTAGGTTTTTTAGTAATAAATTTAACAACAGAGCGAAAACGCGAAATAGCTCCCATCCGCGCTGCTGATGATTTAACGCCAGTAACGCCCGCGCCACAAATAAATAATGCGTCGGCACCGACAGCTATTAATCCAGATATGACTGCTGAAGCGGCGATTGATAGTCACACCTCATTAAAAAATACTGATGCCAGTCAACAACTGCCGCCCATTACTACACCGAGTTACTTGCCTGTCATCGCAAAAAATCCAATCAGTGCGAGTCAGTTTCAAGGCGACTTAACCGATCATCAAGCTTACCTCGATTTTCATAAACAGCAGCAAACTCAGCTTGAGCAACGCTTTGTAATAGCTGCTCAACAAAAAATAACTAACCTTGAAAGCTTGCTCGAAAAAGGCCGTCAAAAAGGCCTCCCTCAACGGCAGCTGCAAGTTGCTATTGATAAAATTACTGCCTTAAAAGACATGCAAGCCAAATTAAAAAGTAAAGATACTAACTGAACACAGCATCATTAATCATCTGCGATTAATGGTGCGCTAAGCGGAACCGATGTTTGAGCAAAGCTAAAAAAGCCGCCTCAACTGAGGCGGCTACTAAAAATAACAAGTAAATTAGGGGAAAAACACTGTCAAAGGGATGGTTATTTACCTTCTAGCAAGTTACCACTGCCAATTTCAATTTTACGTGGTTTAAGTGCTTCAGGGATCTCGCGTTGCAAGTCGATACTAAGTAGCCCATTGGCTAAATCAGCGCCGAGTACTTTAACGTGGTCACCTAGCTGGAATTTGCGTTCAAAGTTGCGCTCAGCAATGCCTTGATGAATAAATTTGCGCTCTGCGCTGTCATCTTTATTGGCTTTAATGCCAGCAACTTTTAAGGTGTTATTTTCTGACTCTATCGTCAGCTCATTATCACTAAAACCGGCAACAGCCATAGTAATGCGATATTTGTCTTTATCGAGTGCTTCGATGTTATACGGAGGAAAACTTGGCTGCTTGTCAGTGCGAGCGGCCGCATCCATTAAAGATGCTAAATGATCGAAGCCAATGAATGAACGATAAAGTGGTGATAAATCTACTGTACGCATAATAATATCCTCATATTTAAGCGATATTTTGCATGTGCTTTTCGGTTGAACAAGCGCAAGCAAAGTTTAATTAATAATATAAATTTCAATTACTTCTGTTTAGTTAGGACCCATCAGGCGTCCTCACTAAACTATATATGGACGGCGAAATTGTTTTCAAGATTATTTTTGAAAAAAGTTTTATTTTTTTTCAAAATCTCTTTTTGCCTACTCAATAAAGTGAGGACTCAAAGTTTGCTTTTCAAGTCTTTAAATAGTAATAAGGGGAATTAGCTTTAGAGGTCGATATGAAAAAAGTAACGAGTTTGCTGCTCAATATAATTATGTTAGTTGTGGTGTTTTTTGTAGTGACTACATATCAGCAACGCAATTTACTCAGCTCAGATAGCAGCCCTGCTCCATATTTTAATTTACCTGTGCTCAATGACAGCGAACAACGTATTGATATTGCGATGCTCAAAGGTAACACCACCGTGGTTTATTTTTTTGCGCCATGGTGCACAATCTGTCGTTACAGTATGCCAAACCTAGAAGCGGCATTGGTTGATTCTAATATCAACGCCATTGGCATTGCACTTGATTATAAAAATGAACAAGCAGTTGCGCAGTTTGTTAGTGAACTTAAACTCACAATGCCCATTTTACTAGGCGATAAAAATACCCAGAGTAATTATAAAATCAGCGCCTTTCCTACTTACTATGTAATTGATCAACAACTGCGAATAACCGCACGCTCAATGGGCTATTCAAGCCAATTAGGTATTACTATCAGAGCTCAAAACTAAATGTAACAGCTTGTAACACCTCCCTACATTTGCCTACATTTTCGTACAGTTTACTACGTATTTTTATATATTTTCTCATTACTATAGGTCGCAGTCACACTTACTCATAACCATGGAAGAATCATGTTAGCCACCTGCTTGCCATCACTTTACCGTTTAACGCCACTGGCGTTGTGTTTGCCATTTTTAACGCACGCCAACGTTGATGCTAATGAAGAAATAATAGAGCGTCTTGAAACCGTTTATAAACGCAGTAGCATTACCAGTGAAATAACCGAAAATACTGAAAAACTGATCACTATGCCCGGTGCTATGGGCGATCCATTGCGGGCAGTATTTGCATTGCCAGGCGTTGTCGCCGCTGGCGGCTCAATGAGTGAACCGGCGGTACGTGGCTCATCGCCCGATGATAATTTGTTTGAAGTGGATTTTATGCCTGCAGGCTATATTTTTCATGATTTCGGCAGTTCTATTTTCAACAAGTACATTATTCAAGATTTTCAACTTTACTCAGCCGGCTATGGCACCAGTTACAGCAACGCCACCGGTGCCGTATTTGACTTAACACTGCGTAACCCTAAATATCAACCGATTACTACCACGCTTGATCTTACAATGTTTAATGCCGGTGTCTTTGTTGAAGGGCAACTCACGCAGAACACCGCGTTTTATTTATCAGCACGTAAAAGTACATTACCACTGTTCTTCTCTAAAGGTGAAGAGCTTGAAAACGACGATGGTGAACTCAGTGGTATCACCATCAATGACCCCCCAGATGATCATGATTACCAAGGCAAATGGATCTGGGATATAAACAATCAAAACGCCCTAACAGTGTCATTTACAGGCGCAAAAGACTCGGTTGCAGCAGGCTTTAATCAACGCGCTGAACTTTCACTAAAAAATCCTGAGTATCAAGGCGATGCTGATTTTATTCGTGAATTTACCAGCCAAAGTATTTTATGGGATCACTTTAATAAAGACTTTCATTTACGCTTAGGCGTTGGTTCGCTCGAACATTCTGGCCGATTGGAATACGCTAAACGTGCCACGCTAAGTGATGGCTATTTTGATGAAGAACAACAAAAACAAATCACTTATAAAGGACGATTAAATTGGCGTGTTACTAAAGCCCAGCAACTGGTTTTTGATGCCGCCTATTTTGATAACGACAGTACTTACAGTTACGATAGTTTTCAATATCTTTGTACCGAGCTCGATCCTGATTGCGATCTAAACAAAGGTGAGCGAATAACGGGCAAAGACAAGCTAGCCCTTGATAAGTACTTTGTTGGTGTTAGCCATGTTTGGGTTATTAACGAACAATGGCAAAGCGAAGTCGGCGTGCAATATCAAAGCAATGATTACACTGATGAAGATTTTGTGATGCCGCGCCTTGCGCTTAGCTATTTTATTAATGATCACAATAGCATCAATGCTAAATACGGGCATTATAATCGCATGCAAGATATTGACACTCTATTGCCTGAACACGGCAACCCGAATTTACGTTCGCAAACCTCAAAACACAGCAGTTTAGGTTTTGCACAAGAACTTGCCGATGAATGGACATGGTCTATTGAAGGGTACTACAAAACCATGGACGATTTACCGTTGGCATTAAACAATTATTCCGATGCAGCAATTCGTTACATTAATGATGTAACTGGGCGAGCTTACGGTGTTGATCTATTAATAAACAAAAATAAAACTGATAAATGGTATGGCTGGCTTGCAGTTAGTTATGCCAAAAGTGAACGTACTGACCAACGCCAAAATATCACTCGGGATTATTACGCTGATACCCCTTTAGTTGTCAACATGGTGTTTAATTACCAAATCAGTGAAAAATGGCAAGGCGGCTTTAACTTTACTGCCCGCAGCGGTCAAGCTTACACCCCGATTGTTGGCGTCACAGAAAATTCCGAATTCGAAGGACGTTTTTTACCACAATATGGTGATCCATTTTCTGAGCGTTTCGATGTTTATCATCGGCTTGATCTTCGTTTTGAACGTCAAACCGACTTTTGGGGCTTAGACGGTGTGTTAATTTTAGAATTAATGAACGCCTACGGCCAAGCAAACACCAGTAGCATTGATTTAGATTATCAGAAAGTAACCTCGACTAATGATTTAATTATCAAAGAAAACGAGGATGATTTTGAAATGCGCCCTTCAATTGGCTTTAGTGTTAAGTTTTAATTAGCCACCCCACATACACCTTTAATACTGATTAAAGGTGTATGCAATCATTAAAATAGAATTCATCAATCGTTTTTTTACGCTGTTTATTTTTTCTCAATTAGTTAAGATGAATGTAAATAAAATCGAGGAGAGCGATATGTTAACTGTAATTTTTGGCCGTGAAGGCTGCCCTTATTGTGTACGTGCTAAAGATGTTGCTGAAAAACTAGCAAATGAACGTGATGATTTTAAATACCGTTATGTTGATATTATTAAAGAAGGCGTGAGTAAAGCCGATTTAGAACAATCAGCAGGTAAGCCTTGCCCAACCGTGCCACAAATCTTTATTGACCAAGAACACATCGGTGGTTTCACTGAGTTTGAAGCTTACGCTAAAGAAAATCTTGGACTTTATCAATAAGTTCTGTATAAAATTTGTTAATCAATTTGATTTACCCACAATCAAATTGATTAAATTATGGCCAACATCAACTACATACAAATTAGTTTCAATTTATACAAGCATTTGCCTCGTAAATCCTATACAATGCGCGCCTCTTTAAATTCGTTGAGGCGTATTAATGTCAGAACCAGTCACGTTTGAATCTCTAAATCTTTCTCCTGCAATTTTGAAGGCAGTTGAAGAGTTGGGTTACAAGACACCATCTGAAATCCAAGCTCAATGTATACCGTTATTGCTAGAAAGAAAGGACGTACTGGGACTAGCTCAAACGGGTACAGGTAAAACCGCAGCATTTGCACTGCCATTACTTAATAATATTGACCCGTCTGTGAAGCAGCCGCAGATCCTTGTACTCACACCAACCCGTGAGCTTGCGATCCAAGTAGCTGAGGCATTCGAACAATATGCTAAACATGTTCGTGGTATTGAAGTATTAGCACTTTATGGTGGCCAGAGCTACAGTATCCAATTAAGTGCACTTCGTCGTGGCGCGCAAGTTATTGTCGCTACTCCAGGTCGCTTAATCGATCATATTAACCGTGGCACTATCAAGTTTGACAGCTTACAAGCTCTTGTACTTGATGAAGCCGATGAAATGTTACGTATGGGCTTTATCGATGATGTTGAAAACATCATGGAAAAAACGCCGCGCGAAAAGCAAACATGTCTTTTCTCTGCGACCATGCCTAAGCAAATTCAAAACATCAGCAGCAAATATATGAATAACCCTGAACAGGTTCATATATCTGCGCGTAACTCAACGGTATCATCTGTTGAGCAAGTGTTTTGGAATGCCAGCGTACACAAGAATAAAGCGATTGTTCGCTTTTTAGAAGCTGAACAATATGAAGGCGCGATTGTTTTCGTACGTACACGTAACGATACAGTACAACTTGCTGAGTTATTAGAGCGCGAAGGTTTCTCTGCTGCTCCACTTAACGGTGACATGAACCAGCAAGCACGTGAACGCACAGTAGAACGCTTAAAAAGTGGCATGCTAAACGTTGTTATCGCAACAGACGTTGCAGCACGTGGTCTAGATGTTGACCGTTTAAGCCTTGTTATCAACTACGATATCCCACAAGATTCTGAAGCTTATGTTCACCGTATTGGCCGTACAGGTCGTGCTGGTCGTACCGGTAAAGCGATTCTTTTCGTAAAACATAACGAACGTTATTTACTTAAAAATATCATTCGTCATACGAATTCAGATATTGTACAAGTTGAACTACCAACTGCAAAAGTTGTTGAAGAAAAACGTATCGAAGCGTTACAAGCTAAATTAGCTATTGCGCTTGAAAATAAAGATATTACTTTCTTTAATGAAGTAGCAGCTAATATGGCGCAAAAGCTTGAACTTGCTCCTGAAGACCTAGCAGGTGCGTTACTGTGTTTAGCACAGCAACAATCACCAATTAAGGTTGAAGAAGTTAAGATCCAACAACGTGAGCGTAGCGAACGTAATGACCGTAACCCACGTGAGCGTAATGATCGTGGTGACCGTGGTCGTCGTAACGAACGCAGCGAACGCCCTGCACGTGACCGTGATGCTAAACCACGTGAACGTAATAGCCGTGATGCAGGCCCTATGGATACTTACCGTATCGAAGTAGGTCGTGAACATGGTGTTCAAGTTAAGAACATTGTTGGCGCTATCGCTAACGAAGCTGACATCTCAAGCAAGTTTATTGGTGATATTCGTTTACACGACAATCACAGTACGGTTCAATTACCGCAAAACATGCCTAAAGATGTACTTGATCATTTCCAAAAAGTGTTTATTTGTAAACGTCCAATGGGCTTAACATTAACACAAGATCAAGGTCCTGCTGAACCACGTGCTGAACGCTCTGAGCGTCCATCAGGTGACAAAAAACGCAGCTTTAACAAAGATGACAGTGCACGCGGTGATAAGCGTAGCGGTCCTCGTAAAGAACGTCGCCCAGTAAGCTTCACAGCTAAATAAGCAACGACTCTTTAATAAAAAAACCTTGCCACGAAAGTGACAAGGTTTTTTTGTGCTTGGAATAAAGTAAATCTTCGTGAGGGGAAGATTTTGTGAAGTCACAATAGTCGTTGATAGCAATTGCATTGAATGAATGAGTATTTGAATTCGCTAAAATAATCATGTTTTTAATAAAATTGGCATAAATAACGCTCTAACATCTATTTTTGCTTCTAAGCGAGCCGCAATCAAATATAAACCAGCAAGTTTACGGTGAATAAATAATGCATCCACTGGTGGTGTATGCCATTGCTGTGCTTGTGCACTAAGTTGCAACCCAGCATCTTTAATATTTGATGCCAGTTGGCTATTTTTAAAATCAAAATCACCATCGTGACGCAGTGGCTCACACGCCATTAAAAATAGCTCTATGACATTATCTTTATAACTGTCACGCAATGTATCTTTAAAATAACCAATCTGAGTGGCCGCATTTAATACCCCATCACGATTATTCTCACTGCCTGCTTTAAATAAAGCTAGATAAGCTTGGCTCAACTGAGGCGAAATCTCGCGGGTTGCCCCAAAATCAAATAAAACGATTTTTTGTGTGGCTGGTTGATAATGAAAATTAGCAAAGTTTGGATCTGTTTGTATCAGTCTAAATTCAAACATTTCTTTAAAAAATAACGCAATAAGTTGCTGTGCCACAAAGCTTTGCTCTGCTTTGGGTAGATCGGTAATTCCCTCTATAGGCTGAGCCTCAATATACTGCATCGTTAATATTTGTTTAGTACTGTGCTCTTTATAGACGTTAGGAACAATAAAGTGTCGGTTATTTGCCAATGCATTTTTATAACGTAATAAATACTGCGCTTCACGATGATAATCAGCTTCCGCTAATAATTGTATTTTAGCCTCTGCGACGAGTGGCTTAATATCAAGATCTTTAGGTAATAAACGAGACAATGTAAGCAGCGATATAACATTATCAACATCACTGACCACACTTTTTGCGATCCCCGGGTATTGAATTTTTACAGCTAATTGCTCGCCGTTTTCATGGTAGGCCAAATGCACTTGACCAATAGAAGCGGCAGCAAATGGCCTAAGCTCAATATGTGAAAAGCGCGATAACCAGTCATCTCCCCACTGCTCTTTTAATACAGTAATGAGTTGTTTGTGTGGCATGGGGTTAGCGTCTGATCGAAGTAATGCAAGTAATTGAGCAAGCTCTGGACTGAGTAGATCCCCAGCATCCATTGACAGTAGCTGTCCTAATTTCATTGCCGCACCGCGTAAGTGTGATAGTTCTGTCGCTAGGTTTTTTATGTTTTTAGGCTGCAGTAATAAGCTTTTATTATCCCAACCCTTTCCTGAAAGAGTACTTTTGGCTCCCTCAAATAACATATTACTCGCGACACTGGTTGCTAATGAGCCTAACTTTGCAAAGCGTGAAAATCGAGATGTAGGAACAGCGCGTTCATTGGCCATACTAAAACCTAGTTAACGAATATATTTACCGGTTTATACGTACCAAGCTGGGTATACGATCGAATTGACAACTGGCTGGATAAAACTAACCACAAAAAAACCTCGCCATTATAATGACGAGGTTTTTACACATAAATATTTAGCCGTGCTTTATTAAGGCGCGACTGCTGGGTACACGTAACTTGCGTCTAATCCAAGCGGGATACCCAGTGCCCAGTAACCGAGTAAAAATAAGCTCCAGCCAATCATAAAAGCGATTGAATATGGCAGCATCATCGCGATAAGCGTGCCAATGCCCGTGCCTTTGACGTATTTTTGGCAGTACACCACAACTAATGGGAAATACGGCATTAAAGGAGTGATGATGTTTGAACTAGAATCGCCCACGCGATAAGCCGCTTGAGTTAAATCTGGCGAGATACCTAACTGCATTAACATAGGCACAAACACCGGGCCCAGTAGCGCCCACTTTGCTGAACTTGAGCCAACAAACAAGTTTACAAAACCAGTTAAAAAGATGATACCAACAACAGTCACCGCACTTGGTAACTCCATGGCTTTTAACAGCTGCGCGCCTTCAATTGCCAGCAGAGCTCCCAAGTTTGATTTACTAAATGCAGCAATAAACAAGGCACAAAAGAACGCCATTACAATATAATACGCCATGCCGCCCATTGCTTTACTCATGGCATCTATCATATCTTTAGAGCTTTTAAAGGTGCCAACGGTAAAACCATACACTGCACCAGGTATCCAAAATAGTAAGAAAATTAGCGGTACGATAGATTGCATTAAAGGCGAGCGAAAATTAGTTAAAGAGCCATCTTCGCTTCGCATTGCAGAATCCGCAGGGGCTGACACATAGGCTAATAACGCAAGACCTGCAATCATCACTGTACTTGCAATAAAAAACGCGCGTTTTTCGTCGCTACGGGCATCTTCAAATGCTGGTAAGTCTTCTTTATTACCATCTAATTCGGTATTTTTTAAACGTGGTTCAATAATTTTATCGGTGATGTACCAGCCTAATAAAATAATGAATAAACTTGAAGCCGAGGTAAACGCCCAGTTATTTAATGGGTTAATCGACATCGCAGGGTTAATAATTTGCGCCGCACTTTGGGTAAAGCTTTGCAGTAGTGGATCAATCCCCGACGGAATAAAGTTTGCACCAAAGCCACCACTGACTCCCGCAAATGCCGCCGCAATACCCGCCAATGGATGGCGCCCTGCGGCATAAAATATAACACCAGCTAACGGAATGACTAACACATAACCTGCATCGGTTGCTGTATGGCTGACGATGGCGACTAAAATAATTGACGGAGTTAAAAGTTTTTTAGGTGTCACCTTTAACATTAACTTAAGGCCAGTATTAATAAAGCCAGAATGTTCAGCAACTCCTACACCCAGCATGGCCACTAACACCACACCTAACGGTGCAAAACCGGTAAAAGTTTTTACCATTGATGATAAAAAGGTCGCTAACGAATCACTCGCCAGCATATTATTAATAATAATAGCTTCACCGGTACGAGGGTCGATAGCGTCAAAAGTAACACCTGAGAACCACCACGACAGTAGCCAAATTAGTAACATGGCAAACAAAAAGATGATTGCCGGATCAGGCAGTTTATTTCCTACCCGCTCAACAAAATTTAAAAATCGCGCAACTATGCCCGAGGGCATTGCCGCATCTTTATTATTATTCATTTCACTTGTTCCCTAGAATTTAGTCAGTGGTACTTTAGCGTATCTAGGGAATGAGGTAAATTTTAAGTGAACAGAAAATACATTTTTTAGGAACTAAATAGGCTCAATGCACAAAAAAACGGCATTGTTGCCGTTTTTTTAAATAACTTTTTATTTAGTCTTTTAAGCGAGTGCTTTTACTTCTTCCCATAATCTTACTACTAGGGCTTTATCTTCTTCGTTAAGCTCACCATTGCGATACGCTTTCACTAAACTTTTTTCAACGGTTTCATTGAGCTCATCTATTTCAAGATTAAGCTCTTCAACTTGCGCATAGCCTACTGCTAAATCAAAATGGCCTCGTAAATAACCACCGGCAAATAACTCATCATCAGTGGCTTTGATCACTAAGTCATCAAAATACTGTTGGGCTGCGTCAATATAATTTACTAAACTCACTTCTACTTCTCCTGATTTTGCAGGGTCTTCTACCAATCAATCTTGATGGCCTACTGCATACATAATATGGTCGTTAAATCCGCAGGTTACACGAATATAACCGCTTAATTCATCATCCAGCTCACTATCGCCTGTATCGCAAATGAGCGGGCGGCCGTTTAAAGCCTGTAATTTAGTTTTGGTAGCCACCACAATAATATTATCCAGCCCTATCGCGCGAATAAGTGCTGGGCTTAACTGTTGATTGCCACGGCCAAAAATATGGCCTTGGCCACCAATTAGCGTGATCACTAATTTAGTGTCGCGCTGATGGGTCATCGCTAATAATTGTTCAGCTGTAAGATCTTGCGCAATTAAGCTTTGATCTGCAACTAAATCAACACCTAATAAGGTATTTTCAAGTCCCATTTCTTGCATAATAGCTGCAACTGTTGAGCCACTGCCCATTACATATAACGTATCTTCATCCATTTCACTGACGACATAGGCGGCGATATCAGCAAGTACCAGCTCGTCGGTTTCTTTACCGCCATTTTTTACGGCTTGTACATAACGTACTTCACTGGGTACTTGCATTTCACCATAACGTTTTGCTTTAACTGTGCCTTGACGAAACGCATCTTCGTCAATATCCATCACATCGGCATCGCCTAAGGTAACTAGTTCACCTTTGACCAGCATTTCGACTACCCGCCCTGCGGCCTTTGGCGTGATTGCATAAACCCCTGAATGAATTTTACAGCCGGCAGGAATGCCAAGTGCCGGTACGCTATCTTCAACCGCATGACAAATATTGCGCGCAGTGCCATCGCCACCAGCAAATAAAATTAAATCAACACCTAGCTGTTGCAATACCTTGGCTGCACGCTCAGTATCATCTGCACTACTGGGGTGCTCGCTTTGATACACAACTTCGGTATTAAAACCAAGATCTGTAGCGGTGCTTTCACCCATTGAGTGATTAACAGTATAAATTGTTATTTTATCTTGATAAGGCAATAACACCTCAAGCGCTGCTTTAGTGCGTAAATTAGCTTTTGGCTCAGCGCCAAGCGCCAGAGCTTTAGCCGCAACACCATCACTACCTTTGAGCGCCACACTGCCACCTAAACCAGCAACTGGGTTTACAATTAGTCCTAACTTAAACTGCATTACTTAACTCCTGAGGATGTTGCCATACAAACTGCCCGGCATTCAATGGCCATGGCGTATTGTAAAATTCGCTTAATGCTTTTAAAAGTGCAGTAGTCCGAGGATTAAAGCCTATTTTTAGTAACTGTAAAAGTTGCTTGTGTACTCGCGCCTGAAAATCAAAACGACAGGTTTGCTCACCATTTAAATTATCAACCGAAACATTAAACTCAAAACCTGTAGCAACACTCAACGCCCACTCGATTGCTTGCGGTTTTACTTCAACGGCTTCAAATTCTGCTTGCTGGGCTTTATCACGGCCATCTGGGCAATACCAATAACCGTAATCTTCGAGTAAACGACGTTTATCACCCGCCACCAGCCAATGAGCTATTTCGTGCAGTGCACTGGCATAAAAACCATGGGCAAACACAATTTGATGATACGGCGTTTTAACATCAGCGGGAATATAAATAGGCTCATGCTCACCTTTGATCAAGCGTGTATTATGGCTGTGGTAAAAAGTGCGTTCAAAAATAGATGTTAAATCGGCTATTTGATGCATAAAAGTCTGATTAATTCGCCTCGGTAAAATGCAACAAATGCACATTAAAATCGAGGCGAATTGTACGGGCTTTTAGCAAGAATGTAAAAGTTGATAACGACTAAGCAGCCATGCGTTATTGTCTTGCCTTTACTTTGCAAATTTAGCTAAGCCAAAAATATGTATTCGCTGCAATCTAGCTCCTTTTATTTACTGTTCAAGTAATAACCCTTATCCTCTTTACACTTACTATCCGAATTTAAGAATAAAATTATAAACCCATGTTCAAATTACTTTTTATAAAACGACCGAAGCTTTTAGTTGTTACTTTAATTACGCTGATAAGTATCCCCCTGCCCTCATTTGCAAAAAGTGTCAGCATCAATGTGTTTGCAATCCCTTCCAAGTCAATCATTAACTTAGTTGAGCAAACTAGTGATGCATTAAAAAAAGAAGGGATCATGAGTTTTTATGAAAAAGGTAAGCCAGTGCACGCTACTTTGTATTTAACTGACTTTGTTGAAGGCTCAGAAGAAGACATTAAACGTGCTGTAAAAAGTATCACCGAGCAACATCAAGAGTTTGCTATAACAGCGCAAGGTTTTAGTGTTACGCAAAGTAATTGGGCATTTATTAACTTACAGTATTCGCCTAAGCTGCAAAGGCTAGCAGATGAAGTAACAATGGCGATTGAGCCATTACGCGATACAAATGCCACAATCCCTAGCTGGGTTAAAAACTACCCCAACAAATTAACAGCATTTGAGCGCTATGGTAGCCCCAATGTATTTCAGAACTTTCAGCCGCATTTAACATTATTAGCTAACGAGAAAAGCCCTAAGCTCGTTATTTTAAATAAACAAATGCAAGCCCACCCGCCTGAAGCGCAGGGTAAAATAATCGGCATTGGGATTGGCATTTCAGACCCGTTTGGCCAACAGAAACAAGTGATTGCAGAATACTTTTTTAATAACGATAAAAACTAACTTATTTTTATCGTTATTGTTTTACTAAGTAGCGTTTCAGTAGACGGGTATTGCGGGTATTTGCTTTAAAGTAAGCGTCAAAAATATCACCGACAAGCGGAATTAGGCCACCAAAAAAATCAATCAACATATTTATTACGATACGTAATTTTATACGCTTACTAACTCCTAGGCGCTGGGCTTCAAATAGAATATAGCTAGATAAAATTAGCCCAGCTAGATCTCCAATACCAGGCAGAATACCGATCAGTGCCTCTACGCCAAACTTAAACCGAGTAAAAGGAATGCCAATACTGCTGTCGGTAAAGCGACTAAACCTTTCTAGCCGCTTTAATGTATCTTGGTGTGATAGCTTAATCTGTTCCATACATCCTCATAACCTTAGCGCTTGGCAAGTTACTTTAAGTAACATCAACCCCTGCTTCATCGCAAGCAACAATATCTGTTTCTTTTAGCGCTTCGGTGATCCACTGTTGTAATGTAGGGCAACTTAAAACATGCTGACAATAATGCTCCGCCAAAGCTGAAAGTGATATTTGGTAGGTTTTTAACCTAAGTACTACAGGCGCATACATAGCATCTGCGATACTAAACTCACCAAACAACCACGCATTTGGGTAACTACGTTGTTGCTGGCTAAATATTTCATCAATGCGGCTAATGTCTTTTTTAGCCGCCGCAGATAACTCAATTAGGCGAGTTGCACGAATATTCATTGGCATTTCATTACGCAGCGCCATAAAGCCGGTATGCATTTCAGCGCTTAAACTGCGGGCTGTCGCTCGCTGCGCAGTATCAATAGGCCAAGCTGTATTAGATAAATAAGCATCATTGATGTATTCACAAATTGCCAATGAATCCCATACCTGCAAGTCGCCATCGACTAAGGCGGGTACTTTCTGTACTGCAAAACTGTTTTTAAGCGTTTCATAAAACTCAGGGGTGTCTAATACGAGTTGTTTCTCAGTAAAAATAACATTGAATTTACTCATTAAATACCATGCTCTAAGCGACCATGTCGAATAGTTTTTATTACCGATAAATAATTGCATTTGCGTTCCTTAGTAGTGTTTAATATCCCTAATATAGAGCAGTAGTAAATTAATTACTTACCAATAGTTTTTATACAATACATAAGTAAAATTGATAGATGAGTTAAATATGGATTTAGACGCCCTACGTACTTTTTGCGCTTTTGTTGAAACGGGCAGCTTTACTCGCGCTGCTCAACAAGTATGCCGCACCCAATCGGCAGTGAGCATGCAAATGAAAAAGCTCGAACAAGAGCTGGGTAATCCATTATTTATCAAACAAGGCAGGCAGCTTGTACTATCGTCAAGTGGCGTTCACTTAGCCAGCTACGCAAAACAATTATTAGCACTGCATGATGAAGCCTATAAACAACTTAAAACCGGTGGTGGGCAAACTCGCGTGCGCTTAGCATGTCCTGACGATTATGCAGGCACAGTATTACCTAAAGTTGTGGCTTTATTACATAAACATATACCGCAACTTGATTTACAAATCAGTTGCGCGCCGACCAACCAGCTCAAAACACAGCTAGATCAAGGCTTGCTAGACATGGTGATTGCGACGCGCTCGCCCAGCTCTGAAGAAGGTTATTTTTTAGAATCAAGCAAAGGTGTGTGGGTTAAAAGTGCCGAATTTAACTATCAATCCGCTATGACCCTGCCAGTTGCAATATTTCAACGAGATTGTAAATTTCATCAAGCGGCTATTGAAGGGTTACTAAAGGCTGAACGCCCATTTAACATTGTTGCTTGCTGCGGCTCGCTCAGTGCGCTCACAGCATTAGTAAAAGCCAATCTAGCCGTTGGTGTGATGGCTGAGGTAAGTAACACTCAGGAGCTGGTGACGGTTACTGACTCAACTCTGCCGCCCTTGCCCGTTATTGATATCGTACTATTACACGCAAACCACGCTCATAACCCGATAAAACGAGAGTTAGTAAAGCTAATAGCAGCAGATTATGCACTTACCTTGTGAATCTTGGGTTTTAAAGACTATCGCAGCCTTACTAAGGTGCGTTTTCGCTTTGGCTCAGTAAGATATAAAAGTTGCGTATTATCGTGTGAAGCATTAATTAACATATTACCTTTCTCGTTCGCGATATGGCGTATTTCTGAGTGAGCGCTTTGTAAATCAAGCATATTAAGCTCATAACCATCTTCTTGCTCTAAGGTAATACTCAACGTTTGCTCATCGACCGCCAGACCAATAATATCACTATCATCTGCGTGCCATACTTGAGCAAAATTGCCATCTTGATCGAGTCGAAATACCTGTTTGTTATTTGAAAAATAAATCTGATCGTGTTTGTCTAAAGCCATTGCATAACAAGCCAGCCGCTCTCCTTGGCCAGTGAATGGCGATAAACTTAATGTTTGCATGTCTAATTTTGCTGGGTGAAATGTAACGCCATCGTCAGCGCGATATGAAACCAAGATCGCATCTTCATTATAAAACTTCTCTCTGAGATAAAACGAATGATGATGGTGGGCTATTTCTTGATAATCGCCACTTTTTAAATCAATTCGAAACAGTTTATCTTTGCTTGCGGTGATCACTTCTTCGCCATTTTTTGACCAAACAACCCCAAACAGTTCTTCATTATTAGGGTTTGCAAAAATCAGCGTTTGTTTACCTTGCTCATATAAAAATAGCTGTTTTAAACCAAAACGATGGGATTCAAAGACAAACTTAGTTGAATCAGGTGAGAATACCGGCAAAAAATCAACCGACGAGGTATCGACGAGCTTTTCATACTGCTGAGGTGTTGCACTAGTTGCACGCAAAATATCAACATCAATATTTACAAGCTCCATCAATATCTCCTCACCAGATGGCGTGAATGCAGCATCTCGAATAACTTGATAATTATTAAATTCGATATCAGTTGAGTTGCCCTGACGATCAATAAGTAATAGATTATTTGTGTTGCTTATCAGCAAGTATTCACCACTTGGGTGCCAACTAAGCCCCTGAATACCATCTTCAATAACGGCAATTGTTTTACTACTATTATCCGTTAAATTCAGTATTTCAATACGGTAGTTATTTTGTCCTGCTTCATAACCAAGCGCTAGTTGCGTTTGATCTGGCGACAACGCATGTAACTTTAACCAGTCTTGACCCATTGAGGCTTTGATTACCTGTTTTTGTTTAGTTTCTATATTGACGGTCGAAAGCTGCGTATCATTTTTATGTTTTCGTCGCTCAATAAAATAAACCTGATTGTTATTAGTCCATTGTAATTGCTGGCTGGTAACTAAATATTCTTTAAATTCCAGTACGTTGGCGTAATTTAAACTCGTTAGAGTTACCATGTCTAAATTAAAATACGCTAATTGGCTAACATCATTTTGTTTTTCTATAAAAGCCAATGCGCGATTATCCGGACTCCAGCCTAGACTATAGTAGGTCGATGGGTGCTGGGATAATTGTACCTCTTTACCTGTCGTTAATTCTTTTAGCCAGATATGCTGATTATCATTGTCACCGCGAACAAATGCTAAATAATTGCCGTTATTAGATTGCGATTGAGAGGATTCATTGGCTTCATTTGATGTTACAGGCACCAACGCAGAGAAATCAGTTTTAACAACCTGCGTTGCAAATGCGAACCAACCACCAACCAAACATACAATTGTCACGGCAATAAAAGCCAACAACGGCCACTTTACACAGTGAGAACGTGTTTGTTCGTTAAGCTCAAGGCAATAACCCCGTTTCGGGTGGGTAATGATGAATTGTGGATTTTTAGAATCTTCATTTAATGCTTTCCTAAGCAGTGCAATATTGCGTTGCACATTACTTGGGCTAAACACTGAATTAGGCCACACAGCTGCAAAAATTTCTTCCTGGCTAACCACATTGCCCCTATGAGAGTACAAAAATTGGAGCACATCCATAACCTTAGGTTCGACAATTTGTACGCCTTCAGCTGAGGAAATTTTACCACGGCTAACATCGACGTCAAAATTCCCGATTCGAAACCTACCCACTTACAACTCCAATAAATTCATACAAATCATAGATTAAGATTTTCTTAAGATAAACTCAAGGGTTATTACATTGCCGCATTAATTAGTTCAGTTAATGGTTAGGCACCATTTACTAAGTAATAAAAAAGATGCAACGGATATTATCGACATTCATTATTTTTGTGAGCGCGTTTCTACTCTTTCAAATTCAACCTATCTTATCTAAAGAGCTACTACCCGAGTTTGGCGGTGGCGCTTCGGTTTGGTCAACCAGCCTATTTTTTTATCAAAGCATGCTGTTACTCGGCTATTTATATGCTCATTTGTTAAGCCGTTATCAGCTCAAACGACAATTATTTATACACACATTGTTAGTGGCTGTATCGAGCATCATTACTTTTAACACAATTGAAGTCAGTCTATTTTTATCACTAACACCAGCGTGGTCAGTGATTGCTAAATTGTTTTTACAGGTTGGCTTAGTCTTTATGTTACTAAGTGCCACCAGCGTACTATTGCAGCGCTGGTATATTGAATCGACCGCTATGACTGTACCTTATCAATGGTATTCGCTTTCGAATCTGAGTTCACTACTTGCTTTGCTGAGTTACCCATTTATTTTTGAAGTTTTATTTTCAATCGATGAGCAAAAGAGCTATTGGACAGTGGGGTTATTTGCATACTGCATACTGTTATTGTGCCTAATTTATGTATTATTTAGTAATGGCAGTATCGCTGATAAAGCTATTACTAAGTCAAAAACGACTTTGCTCGTCAAACCTAATTGGCTGTGGATTGCGTTCTCAGCAACCAGTTCAATGATGTTGATCGCGACAACTCAGATGATCAGCATCAACATCCCGCCTATGCCTCTGATATGGGCTTTACCATTGGTAATATATTTGCTGACCTTCAGTTATGCGTTTGCATCCGCAAAAAGCTATAATCGCGCCCATTGGACGTACTTATTAATATTTAGCGCATTCGCAGGGCTGATGATGTTTTTCCTTGGCAGCCAATTTAATGCTTTAGCTCAACTGGTGATCTACAGCTTTATTTTATTCATTGTTTGTATGATCTGTCATGGTGAACTTCGAAAACTCGCGCCAGATGGCTCACTGCTCACTGTATTTTATTTATATATCGCTTTAGGAGGAGTGATCGGCAGTTTACTCAGTGCCTTAGTCGCACCGCTACTGTTTGAACAAATAACAGAATTCATTGTGGCGTTAGCTGTAGCGCTTTCATTATTTATATACACGCTACTCACCCAGACGACGAAAACGTCCTCTTGCTATAAAATAGCTTTACTGGCTACGCTGGTTATTTGGGGCACAGGATATAGCTATCTTTTTGTTAATTTTAATCAATACAACTTAGCGTCTGAGAGAAATTTTTACGGTTATGTCACTGTCAAAGACATTACAACGTCTGATCTTGCTGAACGACGCCTAATCGATGGCACAACGATTCATGGCTCACAGCCACTTAATAAACAAACTGAACTCACAAACAGCTATTACCATCACCATACTGGTATCGCTAAATCATTGTCAGCATTAAAAAAGCAACAAGATTTAAATATAGGTATTATTGGTTTAGGTGCTGGAGTTTTAGCAAAGTTTGGCGATAAGTTCGATAAAATCCGCTTTTATGAAATTAATCCTGCGGTTTACAACATGGCCATGAATTATTTTTTATATTTAACAGATAGCCCTGCACGTATTGATGTGGCTATTGGCGATGGCAGAATCACCTTAACTAAAGAGCAAAAAAATAATGCACCGTTAATGAATGCGTTAATTATTGATGCTTTTTCAAGTGATGTTATTCCTACCCATTTACTGACTGAAGAAGCTTTTCAGTTATATTGGCAGCGACTAACAAAAGGCGGCTTATTAATTATCCATATATCCAATAATCATATTGATTTGATGCCAGTGCTCCAAGCTCACAGTAAGCGCTTCGATAAATCTCTGATCAAATTTAACTATAGCGGTACGCAGTTAGGCTCACAATGGGTCGTAATGACGAATAACCAAGCATTTTTAAATTCGATAGCCATTACAGACTTATCACCGATAACACCTTATTCAACAGTACATTTGGCGCAATGGACAGATCAAAAGCACAGCCTGATCCCGCTCCTGAAACTTTGATGTCTATCTTAAAATAACCACAACAAAAAAGCGCGATTAACATCGCGCTTTTAAATAATTCTAAATGCTTTTAACTAAACTCTAAACAGAGCCATTAATTGGCCCATGCTCATGATGAACATGCGGGTTTTGACCGCGTTGACGTAGTAAATGATCCATTAAAGTGATGGCCATCATCGCCTCGGCAATCGGGATTGCACGAATGCCAACACATGGGTCGTGACGGCCTTTAGTGATCATTTCCACCGCTTCGTTTTCAGTGTTAATACTGTTGCCAGCAATGGTAATACTCGATGTCGGTTTGAGTGCAATTGACGCGATAATATCTTGCCCTGTAGAGATACCTGCAAGCACCCCACCGGCATGATTTGAGGTAAAGCCATCAGGGGTTAACTCATCACGATGCTCAGAGCCTTTTTGCTCAACCACATCAAAGCCATCGCCAATTTCAACGCCTTTTACTGCGTTAATACTCATCAGTGAGTGGGCAAGTTCTGCATCAAGGCGGTCAAATACCGGCTCACCTAAACCAACAGGTACATTCTTAGCCACTACTTTTACCTTCGCGCCGACTGAGTCACCTTGTTTTTTAAGGTCGCGCATATAGTCGTCAAGCGCGTCTAACTTGCTTGCATCTGGGAAAAAGAAAAGATTATTTTCAACTTCATCCCAATCGTAATTTTCAGCTTTAATTGGCCCAAGTTGACTCAAACACGCACGTACTTCAATACCATGAAATTGCTTTAGATACTTTTTAGCAATAGCGCCTGCGGCAACACGAATAGCGGTTTCGCGAGCAGATGAACGGCCACCACCGCGATAATCGCGTAGGCCGTATTTATGCCAGTACGTGTAGTCACCATGACCTGGGCGAAATACGTCTTTAATTTTGCCATAATCTTGTGAGCGTTGGTCGGTATTTTCAATTAATAAACCAATACTGGTGCCGGTGGTTTTACCTTCAAAAACACCCGCTAAAATTTTAATTTGATCGCTCTCACGGCGCTGCGTAGTGTAACGGCTTTGCCCTGGCTTACGACGATCTAAATCGATTTGTAAATCTGCCTCAGTGATTTCAAGGCCTGCTGGCGTGCCATCCACAACACCGCCTAAGGCGACGCCGTGGCTTTCGCCAAAGGTGGACACTTTAAATAACTGCCCTATGCTATTACCTGCCATTAACTTTCCTCATTCCTAATGACTACTAAGTACCGAGCCTGAGGCTCGGCTTTGATTTTTGTGGTGATCAGTCTGCGAAATATGCAACGAGTTGTTTTTTGCTGATCACAAATACGCCAAATCCACCTTGCTCAAACTCAACCCATTCAAAAGGCGCATTTGGATAAAGGGCATCCATGTGTACCATAGAATTACCAACTTCGACAAATAACAAACCGTTATCAGTTAGATGATCGGCCGCTTCACTCAAAATAGTACGGGTTACATCAAGACCATCATGGCCTGATGCTAAACCAAGCTCTGGCTCATGGTGGAACTCACGCGGTAAATCAGCCATATCTTCGGCGTCTACATACGGAGGGTTTGCCACGATCAGGTCATATTTCTGCCCTGGTACACCGCTGAATACGTCGGATTGAATAGGTAATACACGGTCACTTAACTGATAATCAGTGATATTGATATCAGCAACTTCGAGTGCTTCATAAGAAATATCAACGGCATCAACCTGCGCTTCTGCAAAAGTTTGTGCTAATGCAATCGCGATACAACCAGAACCGGTACATAAATCTAAAATACGATTTACCGATTCAGGCTCAGCTAGCCAAGGTGAAAAGCGATTATGTATTAACTCTGCAAAAGGTGAACGTGGGATCAATACGCGCTCATCGACATAAAATGGCATATTAGCAAACCATGCAATATTAGTCAGATAAGGTACTGGCGTGAAATCATTTATACGTTCTGCAATTAATCCCGCAAGGCGGTTTTTTTCGGTGCTAGTTAACCGGGCATGCATTAATTCTTTTGGTGCATCAATGGGTAAGCTTAACGCGGGCAGTAACAAGTTGACTGCTTCATCCCATGCGTTATCAGTTCCATGACCAAAGAAAATACCACTGCTGGCAAATTGACTCGTGGTCCACCGTAGCCAATCGTGTAACGTTGACAGTTCTGCTACAGCTTCATCTAAGGTTGCTTCTTCTATTAATAATTCGCTCATATTCGTTATCTACCTGCTGCTTTAGAAAATATCAATTCAATCGAGGCGCAATTAAGGCCCCATGATTGCCCTATTGTAACGCTTTTTTACACAGTTTTTACTCTGTTTTCACTCGATTTCTAGCGTTTTTTTGTTTAGACTGCCGCTATGAAAAAAGATCCTCTCTCAAACGCAGATATTAGCCCTGACGACATCGATATGTTTCGTCAAAGTATTAATGGTGCCCGTGTATTTAAACAAGACACGCATCGCTTTGCTAACAAACCTAAAATCTCACAAGCTAAGCTGTTTGCCCAGCAAAAAAAGCAACATCAGGCAGAATTTTTCTTTTCTGATGAATATGTGCCAGATATTGATACCAACGGAACGGTTAATTATGTGCAAGACGGTCAAGATCGTTTTTTAGCAAAGCAGTTACGCCGAGGTGACTTTGTACCTGATTTAACCCTTGATTTACATGGTTTAAATAAGGAGTTGGCAAAAGATGAACTCGCAGGACTGATCCATGAGTGCAAAAAGAAGCATTACTACTGTGCGTGTGTAGTACATGGTATTGGTGGACATATACTCAGACACAAAGTGCCGCAATATTTAGTACAGCATCCAGATGTCATAGCAATACACCAAGCGCCACTTGAATACGGTGGTAAAGGTGCGGTACTTATTTTAATAAACTTACCACAAAGTGATGAATTTAGACGCTAAGCGTTAACGTTATCCCTATTTCAAGGCAACAGTGCAGTGCATATTTTCTCTATCATCTTTCCGCTGATTTTCATTGTTGCGCTTGGTTTTAGTTGTTGTAAATTAAAGTTTTTTGAACAGCAACACATTGCAGGGCTAAGTAAGTTTACTTTTTACATTAGCCTGCCGGCATTTTTATTTTTAAATATGTCGCAAATCGATTTACAGCAAAGTATTAGTTTATCGGCCTTTCTGAGTTTTTATATTCCTGTACTGAGCGTATTTGCCTTAGGTATTTTGGTTGACCGCTTTTATTTAGCTAAGCAAAAAAATTATCAACAACACAGTGTATTTGGCTTAGCGTCGAGTTACTCAAACATGGTGTTGGTGGGCATTCCTATCATCATCGCATCCCTTGGCAAAGAAATGATCGCCATCGCTTTTATGATCATTACCTTTCATAGCACATTGCTGTTTGCACTTACCTATTTAATCGGCGCAAAGGGCAGCGAACACGCATTTTCATGGTCAAGTTTTGCTAAGAGCATGGTACTGAATCCGATTGTATTGAGCATTGGCTGCGGGCTAATATTAAATGTCAGCGGCATTGTTTTGTTTGATAATCTAGCAAAGAGTTTAGAGCTTTTAGCGACCCCCGCCATTGCCTGCGCGTTATTTGTATTAGGCGCCAACTTAGCGTTTTACAAAATTGCAGCTAACTGGCAACCCGCATTAATCGCCTCGTTAATGAAGATTTTTTTACTTCCTGCTGGGGTATTTTTAATCGGTGCATACGCATTTGAATTAGATAGAGAGATTTTGAACGTGTTAGTGCTATTAAGCGCTTCTCCTGTTGGTGTAAATGCTTACCTTATTGCCAGTCAAATAGGTCAACATCAGGTGACATTAGCCGGTGCAGTTGTACTGTCAACGGTTTTAAGTGTGATTAGCTTTAGTTTTTGGTTATCGGTATTGCTTTAACCTTTACAAACCGCCAGCTACATCAACAAAGCTACCTGTGGTAAACGATGCCTGCTCAGAGGCTAAAAAGTAAATTGCAGCGGCAACTTCCTCAGGTTGTCCACCTCGGCCCAATGGCAGCTTGTCTTTAAGACGCTCCACCCGATTTACTTCACCACCATCGCGGTGCATATCGGTGTAGATTAACCCTGGGCGCACTGAGTTAACACGAATACCTAACTTGGCTACTTCTTTGGCTAAACCAATGGTTAACGTGTCCATTGCTCCTTTAGATGCGGCATAATCAATATATTCATTTGGTGAACCGGTTTTAGCCGCTGCCGATGATACATTAACGATACTGCCGCCACTGGGCATTCGCTTAATCGCTTCTCGGGCACATAAAAAAGCGCTTGTTACATTGGTGGTTAGCACTTCATTTATACGCGAGGCTCCCATCTCAAGTAATGGCATTTGCGGTTTCAAAATACCCGCATTATTTATAAGCACATCTAATTTGCCAAATAACTCATCTACTTTTGTAAACAGGGTCAGCACTTGCGTTTCATCAGACACATCGGCTTGCACTATTTCGGCTTTTACACCAAAGCCGCATGCTTGCTCTGCTATTTTTTCTGCGCTGTGTTGATTCCTTTTATAATTAATACAAACATCATAACCGTGACGAGCAAAATAAATTGCGGTTGCAGCACCAATTCCTCGGCTTGCTCCGGTTATAAGTACTACTGGGTTAGATTTCATTGTCTGTCCTTGTTTTTGCTTATTTAAAAAAACTGACCACTAAGTGATGAATTTAGACGCTAAGGGTTAACGTCATCTTTATTTCAAAACAATCGTTTAAATTTTTCATCGGCGCACCAGGATTTTATAAAATTGTAGCAAACTCGCAACCGGCATTAATAGCCTCGCTGTTAAAGATATTTTATGTTGCGATCCCCGCTTCAGGGAATATATTGAGCAAATTCTTTATAGCCATCACACCAATACTATTTAATTAGTGTTCAAATGTACCTGATTATAAACAAAGGCTTAGCTTCCTCCAAGAACGAGATAGAATCGTTTCAAGTTATTTATGAAAGAAACTCTTCTAGCTTAAATAGATCATGTATTAAATCAAAATGGTATTAAGTTGAGGTAAACATCGGGCGTACATTACTGACAACAAGCGTGAGGTATTCAAAGGAGTAATTTAGACACTGCCAGTGTAATTCAACTCAACAAAAAGGTTCGAATGGACTGTGGAAATACTCACCTGACAGCAAAGTAAAATGTATCTTTATTTACTTCTTTAAAATCGTCAAACCGACTAGCTTTGTATTCATCACCTAATCTACTTTTATCTCCAAAAATTAAACCTTGATAACCGTTCATCACTGAACTTCCCCATTGCAAAGTGAAAATTTCATTAGTTCTATTATGATAAATATCCGTAATGCCGATTGCTTTCATTGCCGATAATAATTCGAGTACATCTTCTCTTTTCACTATAGTAGAAGGGATGAAATTGTTCGTAATGGTGTCCCAATTTTCGTATGCATTTTTTTCAGATTGTATATAGTAACTTTCATAAAACCCGCCTTCAGGAGCTATACCATACGTTTTCTTCTTATCATTTATTATAATATTATTAACGATGAAAATTTCTTCTTTAAGATAACTTAAGGTTACCAAGTTTAAATTTTCTAACTGTTGAGCTAAAGCTTTGGACTTATTCAGCGTAGAAGCTGATGTAATAAACTCTTCATTATAATTATCACTACAAGCGACTAAAGAAAACGTTAAAACAATAAGTAATAAGCACTTTCTATTTAAAAGAAACAACCCCATGAATTAATCCCCAAAGCAAGCGTAAATTTTAAGTTAAATTACTCATCCCCATTATGCAATCGAAAAGTATCAGCAATGTCTTTACAATACATGCACTGACGGACCTTGCCAATTGGTGAAGATAGCTAAATCACCATTTTTTAGTATTGCTTCATTATGATGCTCAAAGCAAAATAAAAAAGAGGTAGTAGCTTTACCTCTTTTAATACAAAGGCTGCAAATTCATCGCATTAATTTGGATATATTAAGTCCTTAAATGCTTGTGGGTTAATTGATTGCAGCAACAACTGAAATCTCAACTAGCAAAGCATCGCGGGCCATTTTAGCTTCTACGCAGGCACGTGCGGGCGCATGACCTGCTGGTACCCACGCATCCCAAACCGCATTCATATCGGCAAAGTAATCCATGCTTTTTACATAAATAGTGGCGCTGAGCATATGCTCTTTTGAACTTCCCGCCTCATTTAAAAGTAACTCAACTTTATCAAGCATGGTTTGCGTTTGTTCGGTGATGCCCTGCTCTGCGTCAGCACATACTTGGCCACATAAGTACACCGTACCATTGTGCTTAACGATACGACTCATGCGAGTTGCGGTTTGAATACGTTCAATTGTCATAAAATTGTCTTTGCTAAATTAGTGTGTCGCTAATTTAGCAAATTTGGTTCTGAACACAAGGTTACATACCCAAGTCACCTCAAGATGCGAGTTTCAGTTGGGCATTTCACTGGCACTTACTCTCATCGTTGTTACTTCTTGAAAGGGACTGCCATTGTTGCAAAGTAACGCCTTGATATTAAGCCCCTGTGAAACGCTGAATTCTGTATCTTGAGGTGGTTTGGGTATGAGGTTAAATTTCGACATTGCTGGGAGCGTGAATACTTAAATATTGGCTTTTATGGCGACTTTCATCGTAACTTAATACGGCAACCGCTCCAGTGTTAAATATCGGCATATTCCCAGCACTCAATTGGTCAACTAAATAACTAACTATTGGCATGTGAGCTACGACCAACCAGGTATCGCATTGTGGATGCATCGCGATGAGAGTTTCTAGATAATCGGCGGCAATTTGTGGATTGCCTTCAGGGATTATATCGCTGCAAGTTTCTTCGAATAAAAAAGCATTATGCTTTTTTACTCCTTCAGCTGTTTGCTGAGCACGAATGTAAGGACTTACTAACAATGCCGTTGGGGTATGCGTTGCTTGCAACCATAAACCCATTTTTTCGGCCTGTTGTTGGCCAACCGAGGTCAAATTTCTACTTGCATCGTCAGCTTGCATCGGTGTTGCTTCGCCGTGGCGCATTATTAAGATTGTTTTCATAAAAAATCAACCGATTAAAGAATATAAAACAGTAGCCAGTTTGCCTGTTTGTCCGCTATATTAAAACAACGTCACACATTTCGCTTATGATATTCAGGTAAAAATCGCCAAGCAATTTAATCGCAGCCCTGAAGTTATCATTGTTGTTAACGAGTAAACTTAACGTTTCAGGAGCATCATTTGAATATCAGCCGCAATGATAACAGAACATACCGTGCCCTCACACTGGACAATGGTCTAAAAGTCCTGTTAGTGCAAGATAAAGATTCAACTAAAGCCGCTGCATCGATGGCCGTGAATGCTGGTCACTTTGACGATCCTGTTGATAGACAAGGGCTCGCGCACTTTTTAGAGCATATGCTTTTTTTAGGCACAGACCAATTTCCGGAATCCGGCGGGTTTGGTAATTTTGTTTCCCAATCCGGTGGCAACACCAACGCATGGACCGGCACCGAGCACACTTGTTATTTCTTCGATATTAACAATCAAGAGTTTGCACAAGCACTGAGCCAATTTAGCCGGTTTTTTATTGCACCTTCTCTCAACCCTGGCGAAACTGAAAAAGAACGTAATGCCATTGATGCTGAATTTAAATTAAAAATAAAAGACGATGGCCGACGCATCTATCAAGCACACAAAGAAACCGTTAATCCTGCTCATCCATTTGCTAAATTTTCAGTGGGTAATCAGCAAACCTTAGCGGATCGTAATGGCTGTGTAAGCAAAGAATTGCGAGATTTTTTTAACACCCATTATCAAGCCCAGTGGATGAGCCTAGTGATCTGCGCTGATGCAGAAATTGACACTATGGTGCAATGGGTAACTACATTATTTAATGATATTAAAGGTCAGCAGCAACCAAAACCCGTCATTGAGGCATCACTTTATCGCGCGCAAGATCTTTGCAAAGTACTGCATATAGAACCGCATAAGCATATGCAAAAACTCATAGTAAGTTTTGCGATGCCTAATATTGATGATTTTTATCGCCATAAAACCGTTAGTTTTATTGCGCATTTATTAGGGTATGAAGGGCAAGGGTCGCTTTACTCTATTTTAAAAGCGCAAGGTTGGATCAATGCCCTCTCTGCTGGAGGTGGCATTAACGGTAGCAACTTTAAAGATTTTAATATCAGCATGGCACTGACCGATGAAGGAATTGAATACTATGAAGACATCGTTGAAATGGTGTTTGAATATATTTGTTTAATTAATCAAAACATCGATAAATTACCGCGCTTATATCAAGATAAAAAAAATCTATTACAAATCGCCTTTGATAACCAAGAAAAAGCCCGCTTAATCGATTGGGTCAGTAATTTAAGCATCAACATGCAACACTACGATGAAGCCAATTATGTGCAAGGTGACTATCTCATGGATGGTTTTAATCAAACGGCTCATGAAACTGCAATGCAATGGTTAACGCCGCATAATATGCGCTTGGTGTTGATCCATCCTGATGTTGAACCTGAGCATACCACTCAGTGGTATCACACGCCCTATCGGATCGAAAGTATTTCTAGCTGTTGGCTGGAAGCGCTGTGCGAAATTAATACTCCACTACCAGAAATGCTATTACCTACAGCAAACCCTTATTTAACCAAAGAAGTGTCATTGTATGACGTTGAGCAGCCACAAAATCACCCACAACTATTAGTAAAAGAACCTGGCTTTGATTTTTGGTTTAAACAAGACAACACTTTTCGAGTTGCCAAGGGGCACTTTTATTTGGCGATGGATTCTGACTTTGCTGTTAAAGATATCAAACACATGGCACTTACTCGTCTATTTGCAGACTTATTTATGGATAGTGTTGCAGAACAATTTTACCCGGCAGAGTTAGCTGGTTTAAGTTATCACTTAACCTCACATCAAGGTGGTTTAACCCTGCACACTGCGGGACTCTCATCGAGCCAATTAGAATTAGTTGATGAATTACTCCAAGCGTTATTTAACGTCGATATTTGCGCTAAACGTTTTGCCGAGTATAAAAAACAGTTAGTCCGCCATTGGCGTAACAGCAATCAAAATAAACCCGTTGGTGAATTATTTAGCGTGCTGGGTGCAAAAATAATGCCGTGGAATCCAGAACCAGAGCAGCTTGCTGTGGCACTTAAAGATACCAGCTTTCATCAGTTTAATTGTTTTCGCCGCGAGTTTTTTAATGCCTTGCATGTAGAGTCATTTTTGCACGGTAATTGGCGAGAAAGTGATGCAATTGAGTTTCAAAAAAAGATTGCTCACCACTTAGCTAAATCAGCTACGATTGAAGATCTAACCCGTCCGTTATTTGAAATAGACAAAATAACCCGCTCGCAACTGACCCTAAATTGTAGCGATCATGCGATGGTTATTTATTACCAAGCACAAACCGATGACGTTGTTGAAAAAGTAAAAATGATGGCGCTAAACCATCTTATTAATCAAGATTACTTTAATGAACTTCGTACCAAACAACAGTTAGGCTACCTAGTGGGCGCAGGTTATGCGCCCTTTAATACTCGTGCGGGCATCGCCTTCTACGTGCAGTCACCTAACTACAGTGCAACCGCGATTTTTGAGCGTCATAATGCGTTTCTTGAGCAATTCATTGCTTCATTAGAGCAATTAAATGAAGAGCAATGGCAGCAACAAAAACATGGCTTAACCACCCACATCGCCGAAAAAGATAAAAACCTCCGGCTGCGTTCACAACGCTTGTGGCTTGCCATTGGTAATCAAGATCATCACTTTCATATGCAACAAAAATTGTTAGAAGCATTGGAAAACCTTAGTCTTGCGCAGATAGTTACTTATATTCGCGAGACATTTGCAGAACATAGACCAAGATATGAGCTACTAAGCGTACCTAAAACAAACAAAACGACAAAAAAGCTGATTTCTTCTCATTCTCTTTGACACAACACCGTGCTTCAATTAGATTATCAAGTGCAAAATACAGAAGTGCCCTATGATAATAATAAAAATAATATTCAACACATTCATATTCGCCTCATTATTACTCTGCTTTAGCCCATTGGGCTATAGCGAGCAATTAGTCGATCAGCAAACTTTAATGCTTTATTTACCGAGTGCATTTGTTACGTTAGTGCTGCCTTACTTATTATTCACAATCTACAAATTACGCCGCTCACGACGCCAATTATGTATTTCTGAACGGCGTTTAAAAAGCACGGTTGAAGGCAGTGGTGACACACTTTGGGATTGGAATATCAAAACTGGTGAAGTACTGCGCATTAACGATAAATACATGATGGATAGAAATACCATCATTGATGTTCCACCTAATAAAGCCCTTATTCACCCTAATGATATAGCGCAAGTTGAATTACTGTTAAAGCAACACTTTGCGGAGCAAACCGCTTTTTTTGAAGCCAGCTATCGCATTAAAGACAGCTTTGATCGCTGGCATTGGGTACTCGACAGAGGCAAGATCATTGAAAAAGATACCAATTTAAACCCGCTAAGAATGACTGGCACGGTACGCGATATCACGCAATTAAAATCAACCGAGGCACGCCTTAACTTATTCGCTAAATGTGTTGAATCACTCACTGATGCATTAGCCATTTACGATAAAAACTTTAACCTGGTTGATCTTAATCCCAGCTTTTTATCGCAGTTTGGTGGGAACCGAGATAACTATTTAAACAAGCCATTTACCTTACCAGGTTACGAGCAAAGTTATATTGATGATATTAAAAATACTGTTCGTCTTACCGACCATTGGCAACAAGAAGTTAAACTGCGCAACAGTGAGCGAAAACTACTACCGATTGAAATCTCAATCGATGAAATTAAGAATGAACATAATCAAATTTGTAACTATGTCATTGTATATTCAGATTTAACCGAGCGTAAAAAAGCCGAATCACAACTACATAACTTATCAAATCGCGATCGTACAACTGGCTTACCTAACCGAAATCTATTTTTTACCGATCTTAAAAAGCTGGCAAAACAAGACAGCCACCATGCATTACTAGTATTTGATTTAGATAACTTTAAAAAAATTAATGACTCATTAGGGCATCAACTAGGCGACAGTTTACTGGCAAAACTAGCAATGCGGTTGAGTAAACTCACCCGTGAAAAAGATGTGTTTTACCGCTTAGGTGGCGATGAATTTGCCTTAGTTATGTCTGGCACTAACGATATTCATACCATTACCAGAATGGCAAAACAGTTTTTAGCCGCCATTGCCACGCCATTTAAAATGGCAGGTCACGAATTAGTGATCACTTCAAGTGTCGGCATTGTGTTATTCCCAGAAGATGGCAATACCCCAGAACTACTGCTTAAAAATGCCGATACTGCGATGTACCATGCGAAAAAGAAAGGTAATAGCTACTTATTCTTTAACGACACCATGAACCGCCAAGCAGTAAAACGCCTGCAAATTGAAAACTTAATGCGATTTGGTTTAAAAGAAGATCATTTTGAAGTTTACTACCAACCAAAAATGAATATCCGCACCGGTAAATTCACTGGAATGGAAGCCTTAGTGCGTTTTATTACTCCGAAAAAAGGCATTATTAGTCCTGGCGTGTTCATTCCCATCGCAGAAGAAACCGGGCAAATCATCGAAATTGGTGAAGTGGTACTTCATAAAGCATGCCGTGATGTTAAAGCCTGGCTGGATGCTGGCTTATTTAATGGCCGAGTTGCGGTAAACTTGTCTGCTAAACAATTTAGCTTACCGGATCTAACTACTCGTATTGATGTGATTTTACAAAATCACGCCTTGCCATCGTACTTTTTAGAACTTGAAATTACGGAAGGTACGGTAATGGACGACCCACAAGATGCTATTTCGATCATGCGCTCTCTCAGTGCCCGTGGTATTCATTTAGCCATGGATGACTTTGGCACTGGCTACTCATCACTTGCATATTTAAAGCAGTTTCCACTTAATACCCTAAAAGTTGATAAAGCGTTTATTGATGATATGCAAACAGAGCGAGGCCGTAATATGGTTGACTCAATAGTTACCATTGCACATAACTTAGACTTACATGTGGTGGCTGAAGGGGTTGAGCAAGCAGAGCAAATTGCAATCTTAAAAGAGCTTAATTGCGAAACGATGCAAGGCTACTATTATTCAAAACCTTTATCGCGAGCTGAATTTACAGAATTTTTGAAGAAACAACAAAACCAAGCGGCACTTAGTTTAGTACAACAGGCATAAATGACAGCCTATGGTCGCCATGTGCACGCTTGTATACCCACGCAGCGCACTAGTGCACGACGATAATGTAAGTTAAACAAGCACCATGCAACGGGGCCTAACAACCCTGCTAGCACCAACCAGCGTTTAACTGGCATACCTTTTTTAATTGCCTGTGAATACATAACGACAATAGATACTACGCTGAGCAGAAAATACAAAAGCAGCCTCGTTCTTTCAGTTTAAAAAATGAGCGCGCAGTGTAACCAAAGCATGCACTGATTTAAAGTACTGCGGGCAAATAATGAGCAAAAATTATAATGATATAAAAAAACCGACAAAGATGTCGGTTTTTATCAATACAGGCAGCGTACTTATTTTTCAGCACGGCCCATAAATTTATGCTCTGCGGTATTAATACGGATGCGGTCACCTGTAGAAATATGCTCCGGCACTTGAATGATCAAACCAGTTGATAATCGTGCAGGTTTAGAGCGAGCGCTCGCTGAAGCACCTTTAATTGAAGGGTCTGTTTCTTCAACCACAAGTTCAACACTTGATGGTAAATCTAATCCCACTGGTGCACCATCAATTACAATGACATGCACGCCTTGGGTTTCTTCGTTGACGAATAAAATTTCTTCGCTGATCGCTTCTTTATTAAGATTATATGGCGTGTAATCTTCGTTATCCATAAATACGTATTCTTCGCCATCTAAATACGAGAACATTGCTTCACGACGAGTTAAATCAGCTAGTTTTAACATGTCGCTATCTTTGAATGTTTCATCTACTTTGCTACCAGTTACTACATCGTATAAGCGCATACGGTACAAACTTCCACCAGCACGGCCTTGTGGTACAGAACGAACAATATCTTTAACCACTAAAACGCGGCCATTAAACTCAATCGCAGTACCTTTTTTAACTTCACTTGCCTTTGGCATCAGTGTATTTCCTATAATTTATAAATCCCCAGAAACATACCACGAACTGGATTTTCTTCAATAAGAAAATATCACATACCGCTATTTTTCTCGTAGGGCCTGTATTTACTCATAAATTTTACCTATTAATCGATTTTTCATGACTAAACTACGAAAAAGCTGCTATGGTTAAACTACCAAAAATGACTTCAAGGACTGGATCATGGATCAGCACACTGCACATGAGTATTTAGCAAAAAAACCTCTGGTTATGGTTACCCAACCTTTCGGCCAAGAAGTTGATGTATATAAAGTAAACCATAAAATGTTTGCCACTTTATCGGTTGGCAACGAAGGGGAAACTGACGAAGACGGCAACCCTATTTGGTGGATGAATTTAAAATGCGACCCGGATGAAGCGCAATCACTTCGTGATGTTTTTCCTTCAGTGATCCCGGGCTATCATATGAATAAACGGTTATGGAATACTGTTATTTTAGATGGCTCAATCCCGCAAGGTGAAATTGAACGTATGATTGATAATTCATTTAACTTAGTGGTTGCCAATATGCCGGAAAAAGATCGCAAAGCGATTGAAATTCATATGTAAGTCACAATTTTAATGTTGTACTGCTCAAGCTACTTGTTCAGTACAACTTAGCCTTACTCCGTACACTTTAGTAAAAAATGATGATCATCAAATAATACCCCACCAATTTCGTAAGCTGACGGTTCAACGCTAACTAACTTAAAACCACATTTAGTCAACACTTTTTCTGAGCCTACATTCCCTTTCGTAACCACAGCAGTAAATTGTTGAATGTTAAACGCTGTCGTCGCCCATGTTAAAAATGCTTGTAGTGCTTCAGTTGCATAACCTTGACCATAAAACTCAGGCATTAACAGATAACCAACTTCGGGAGTGTTTGATGATGATGTTGTAAGCCCTGTAACGCCCACTTTTTTGCCTGTTTTTATTTCAATGATCATCAAACACAAAGACTTATTGGCTGTAGGGTGCCACGGCGCCAACCGCTGCATAAACTTATTACGTATTTGCGTATCAGAAGGCCTGTCAAAACATTTTTCAATAACGCATGGCTCATCATGCAAAGCTAAAAAGAACGCCCAATCGTCTTGTTCAAGGAGTCTCAATTGTAATCTTGCAGTGCTGATGTTCATTATTCGTCTTTACGCGGTATCAGTTAGGGATGCTCCTGTTATAACAACAAAGCAAAATGATTTCAGCAACTAAATTTTTTAATTCTAGGCATAAAAAAACGCACTTCAAACTATCCGTGCGTTTTTATAACTAGCAATTAAATACTATTTCACTTTATCATCGCTTGCATCGGCTGGGTGCGTGTCGGTTACCGATTCAGCTTCAGTAGCTGGCGCTGGCGGAACAATAACTTCTTGAGCCTCAACCGCTTCGACAGGTTCTACATCGGTAACGTCTTGCGTAGCCGCCACGGTTTGTTCTACCACAACTGCTTTACTTGGCTGTGCAGGCTCAGGCTGATAAAAGCTTGCACCAGCATCAGCCATCGCAACTAAAGCTGCACACGGCGCAAATACCGGATTAAAATTAGCAAAAGTAGCCATTTCTGAGCTTACTTTGTTTGCGCCAAGTTTATCCATATAGCTGAATGGACCACCTAAAAATGGCGGGAAGCCAATACCAAAGATTGCGCCAATATCACCATCACGAGGACTGGCAATAATGCCTTCGTCTAAACAGCGGGCAGCTTCGTTAAGCATTTGTGCCACACAACGTTTAGCAATTTCGCTTTTATTTAAACGTGGTGATGGGCTCACGCCGAGTAATTCGTAAACTGATTCGTCTACTTTTTTAGCTTTCTTATCGTAAAGATAAAAACCACGGCCAGTCTTCCGGCCTAAGCGTTTGGCATCAATTAAACGTGAAAACGCATCGGGTGCTTTAAAACGATCACCGAGTTCTTTTTCAAGAATTGGCGCAATCTTAGAGCCGATATCAATGCCGACTTCGTCTAATAGTGCTAATGGTCCAACAGGGAAACCAAACTCAACGAGTGCCGCATCAATCTTTTCAATTGGCTCACCTGCCAGTAATAAGTTAGCCGCTTCATTCACATAAGGCGCTAAAATACGGTTAACGTAAAAGCCTGCGCTATCTTTAACAACGATTGGTGTTTTACCTTGCTTACGGGCAAAATTTACAATCCGGGCGATAGTCTCTTCTGAGGTGCCTTCGTGTGGAATGATTTCAACCAATGGCATTTTCTCAACTGGTGAGAAATAATGTAAGCCAATTACATTCTCTGGACGGGCAGCTTCTGCCGCAATTTGTGAGATAGGCAATGATGACGTGTTACTAGCAAAAATTGTGTTTGCTTGGCATTCACGTTCTACATCTGCCACCATACCTTGCTTAAGGCTTAGGTCTTCAAATACCGCTTCAATCACTAAATCAATGTGTTTAAAACCACTGTAGTTAGTTGTACCAGTAATTCGGTTCATAGTTTGTTGCAGTTCAGCCTTAGATAAAATACGGCGCTTTTGCTTTTTATCTAAAATTTTATAGCTGTAATTCATGGCATTACTTATGCCCTGCTCTGCAACATCTTTGATACGAACTGGTACACCGGCTTTTACAGCACTAACATGGGCAATACCTGCGCCCATTAAACCACCGCCTAGTACGGCTGTTTTAGTGATTGCTGGAGCGTCGTCGTTGCGCCACTCTTTTTTCATTTCAGTGGTGGCAAAAAATATCCCACGTAATGACTTTGATTCGCTACTCATTACTAAAGTAGCAAAACCTTCCGCTTCTGTTTTATAAGCTTTTAGTTCATCCAGCTCAACACTTGCGCGTATTGCTTTGATAATAGCCAACGGCGCAGGATAATGACCACCGGTTTTTTTCAGTACATTTTCTTGTGCTTTTTTAAAGATGAAGTTTCGGCCAAACGGATTCGATTCTAATAATTGGCTAATACGATCAAGCTTAGGCTTGGCCGCTTTCGCTTTACCTTTTGAAGCAAATTCTTTTGCTACTTTTAGCAATACGGTCTGTGGTACACAATCATCTACCAAACCCGATTTTTTAGCTTGTTTAGCGCGAATTTGTTTACCTGTTAACGTCCACTCAAGGGCTTTTTGCAAACCAACCAGTTTAGGCAAGCGTTGCGTTCCACCACCACCGGGTAATAAACCAAGTTGTACTTCAGGTAAGCCTAGTTTAGTGATATCACTGTCTGTACATACGCGATAATCGCACGCCAAGGCAAATTCTAAACCACCACCCAATGCCGCACCATGAATGGCACTAACAGTTGGAAATGGCAGTTTTTTCATATCAAAAAATGCACGGTGGCATAATTCGCTGATCGCCAGTGCATCATCACGACTTTGCACGTTATCAAGCATTTTTACATCAGCACCAGCAATAAAGTTATCGCTTTTACCACTAATGAATACCATGCCCTTCACTGACTGCTGTTTTGCGTCATCAAGTAAGGCTGTTAAATCATCTGCAAAAGTGTCGCGCAGGGTATTCATTTTTTCGCCCGGCACATCAATGGTGACAACGGCAATACCGCTATCATCAACGTCTAAATTAAATACTGACTGTGTCATTACGCACTCTCCAATACAAAGGCTGCACCTAAGCCACCTGCGGCACACGCAGTTGTTAGTGCTAAGCCACCGCCACGGCGGTTGAGTTCATGTAAACTTTGGGTGATAAGTCGTGCGCCGGTGGCTGCAAATGGATGACCATATGCAAGCGAACCGCCTAAAACGTTAAACTTATCCATGTTAATTTCACCAATCGCTTTGCTGCGACCGAGTTTTTCTTGCGCAAACTTATCTGAGGCAAACATTTTCATGTTCGCTAACGTTTGTGCTGCAAAGGCTTCGTGCATTTCAATTAAATCAAGATCGGCAAGCGTTATGCCAGCTCTCGCTAAGGCAACAGGCGTTGAATGAGCCGGCCCCATTAGCATGTCTTCATTCACACCAATGGCAGAGAATGCAAAGCTACGTACATAACCTAAAATGTTATAGCCTAATGCTTTGGCTTTACTTTCGCTCATCATTAATACCGCTGCTGCACCATCAGTTAGCGGTGTTGAGTTTGCAGCAGTGACTGAGCCATGCTGACGGTCAAACGCTGGTTTTAATTTAGCGTACCCTTCAACCGTTGAATTATGGCGAATATTATTATCTTGTTCGATAAAACTTTTATACGGCGGTAAATGTGCAGTCATCACTTCATCAGCAAGTTTACCATCTGCCCATGCTTGGCTAGCAAGAGTATGTGAACGATGTGCTAAGGCATCTTGATCTTCACGGCTAATACTGTGAGTTTTTGCCATCTGCTCGGCAGTTTGACCCATAGATAAACCAGTTGAATATTCTGCAACCGCAGGCGGTACTGGTAATAAATCTTTTAAACGCAGCTTAGAGAATATTTTTAAGCGCTGACCTAAGGTACGTGCTTTATTGAGATCAACAAGGCTACCTGCTAATTTTTTACTTACGCCGATTGGCAATACCGATGACGAGTCTGCACCACCAGCAATACCCACTTGCACCGAACCTGCCATGATTGATTCAGCCACATTAGCAATCGCCTGAAAACTAGTGGCACAAGCGCGTGATACGGAGTACGCATCAACAGATACTGGCATGCCAGTACCCAATACGATTTCGCGGGCAATGTTTGGCGCTTCTGGCATTTGTACTACTTGACCAAACACTAATTGATCAATTTCAGATTTATCAAAGTTAAGACGTTCAAGCATTTCGTTAACGACTAACTTCCCCATATCAAGGGCTGGTACATGATGAAATGCAGTTGCTTGTTTAGCAAATGGCGTACGTAAACCACTGACGATGGCAATACGATCGCCCTTTGCTGTTTTTAGTATATTTTGCTCAGACATTAATGCTCTCCCGCTGACAGGTCTGACCTGTTTGTTTTCCTCGATTCTAAACAACCCGTGTGCTAAAGCCAATAGCGAAATTGAAAATAGTATAATTAGTTACCAACCATAGGCTTTTTTTAGCATATTTACAAAAAATACTGCGCTTTCTATGCTAGGGTAAAAATCGTTAAAAAATAACGAACTATTTTGAAAACTTGAGTCTAACACTTGTGTTATAAACTATTTACCCATATTACTAGTTAAGCTTTTATAAACCTTGCAAATCAGGACAGTTTTTTTACTATGGCCACTAACGTATTTTCACAATTAAAAACTTATTTAGATAGCCAAATTATTGGCCAGCCAGAATTAACGCAAGCACTACTTATTGCTATTTTAGCCGATGGTCACTTATTAGTAGAAGGCCCTCCAGGGCTTGCTAAAACTCGCGCAGTAAATGCATTAGCCAAAGGCGTTGAAGGCTCATTCCAACGCGTACAGTTTACCCCAGATCTATTACCTGCTGACGTAACCGGTACTGATATTTACCGCCAACAGACCAGCGAATTCGTTTTTGAAAAAGGCCCACTATTTCATAACCTAATTTTAGCCGACGAAATTAACCGTGCCCCAGCTAAAGTGCAATCAGCCTTATTAGAAGCCATGGCTGAGCGCCAAGTCACGGTTGGTAAAAACACTTATCCGCTGTCGGATTTATTTATGGTGATGGCAACCCAAAATCCACTGGAGCAAGAAGGCACTTACCCGCTACCAGAGGCGCAATTAGACCGTTTCTTACTCCACCTAAGTATTGATTATCCAGGCGCCGAGCATGAGCTTGATATTTTACGCCTTACCCGTGGCGAAGCGTTGAGCGAGCATCAAGCACCAGCACAACAAATTAGTCAAAGCGATTTATTTGCCTCTCGCAAAGCAATTTTAGGGCTGTATTTAGCTGAGCCACTTGAGCAATATTTAGTGCAACTTATTATTGCAACGCGTGAAGGCGCAAAACTAGACGCCCAATTAGGCAGCTGGATTGAATATGGCGCAAGTCCGCGTGCCACCATCGCCTTAGATAAATGTGCCCGTGCTCATGCATGGTTACAAGGTCGTGACTTTGTTGCTCCAGATGATATTCAAGCTGTGTTACATAATGTTCTGCGCCATCGCATTATTTTAAGTTATGAAGCACAAGCCGATGGCGTTACTAAAGATCAAGTCATTAGCCGTATTTTAGAACTTGTTGCCGTGCCATAAACCATGCAAAGCCAATTAGATAACCAACAGTGGCTCAGCCTAAGTCATAGCCATGGGGTCGACTTAGGCTTGAAAGAGCTGATGTATTATAAAGCGAAAGCTCGCTTATTAGAGCTTGCGCCAAAAGTTAAAATTAGAAATAGCCTGACCGGCCAATATCTCGCGCCTCATAAAGGCCGTGGTATGGAGTTTGCTGAAGTACGTCATTATCAACAAGGCGATGATATTCGCTCAATTGATTGGCGCGTTACAGCACGTACTGGCGAAACACACACTAAGTTGTTTCAAGAAGAAAAAGAACGGCCAGTGTTTGTGTTTACAGACTTTTCTAATTCAATGCTGTTTGGCTCAAAGCTATTACTTAAATCTGTGCAAGCGGCGCATATCAGTGCCTTGGTTGCGTGGTCAGCGTGCCAACGCGGCGATCGCATCGGTGGCATAGTGTTTAATCAACACGGTCATTTAGAGCTCAAGCCCAGCGCCCGCGAAAAAGCCGTGTTAAAACTATGCCACAATTTGTGTAATAACCACCAGCAAGCACTCGCGCAGATTGATGAGCCCGCAGACAATAAACTCAGTGATAATCTAAAACGTTTGAATCATTTAGCCAAGCCGGGCAGCTTAGTCTATTTAGTGTCAGATTTTAGCGCCCTTGATGATGCCAGTTTTAAACAACTAGAAATACTGAGTCGACATTGTGAACTGATCGGCTGCCATATTAGCGACCCATTTGAGCATCAGCTACCGGCGTTTAAACAAACAGTCACGGTTAGCGCCAACGGCAGTGACTTTGCGTTACCGCTGATGGATAAAAGTTTTCGTGATAAATTTGCTAAAACTGCTGAGCAAGCATTTACCACACGAATGCAACGCTTAACTAAATCGGGTCTTAATTTAATATCATTCAATGCAGCCACACCTCTTGAGCTGCAATTAGTGAGAAAGTAATATGCAAACCTCTCCATTAGCTGGCCTCCATGATGTGATTGTGCCAAGCCATGTTTCTTGGTGGCCTTTAGCACCTATTTGGTGGCTCATCATTGTCGTGTTACTCGTAACTGTAAGCTTTATAAGTTACCAGTTGTACCGGGCACGGCAGTTTAAAAAAGCCAAACGCCAAGCTATTTCCCTCAGTGAACAACACGCAGAAGATGCCCAGCAACTACATATTTTAATTAAACGCCTGGTTTTACACTATTATCAGCAAAGTGCTGCATCACAAGGCACGAAACAATGGTGTATTACTCTAAATAAGCTGACCGGACAACAATTTACTGAACACGAACTGATGAGCCTTTATCAATCACAAAGCAATCAAACTGCGCTGGCACAGAAATTAAAACTCGCCATTGTGCAATTTAAATTAAAGGAGCCGCTGAATGTTTGAATTTAGCTGGCCTTGGTTATTTGTATTATTACCGCTGCCTTGGTTGTTGCGCTTATTTAAGCCAGTGCACAGTGAAGGCAATACCCGCTTACGTATTCCAAGCTTCGCCAAACACAATTTAGGCGCGCAAGTTGTCCAGCAACAGGCGCGTGGTATTAGTATATTTGAATGGTTGGTTTGGTTGCTTTTAGTCACCGCTTTAGCTAACCCAACCTGGCTTGATGAGCCAATTACCTTACCTAACGAAGGCCGCGATATCATGCTAGCTGTGGATTTGTCAGGATCAATGACCGAGCAAGATATGGCTTATCAGGGCCAATATGTTGACCGTTTAACTATGGTAAAAGCGGTATTAAGTGACTTTATTGAGCAACGTCAAGGCGATCGTTTAGGGCTGATTTTATTTGGTGATACGGCATTTTTACAAACACCACTAACGCGAGACGTTAAAACCGTAAGCCAAATGCTATCAGAAGCGCAAATAGGCTTGGTTGGCCGTGCCACCGCCATTGGCGATGCACTGGGCTTATCAGTAAAACGTTTTGCCAGTAAAGATGAAAGCAATCGCATTGTGGTGTTATTAACAGATGGTCAAAACACCGCCGGTAACTTAGATCCAGAAGAAGCCTTACTGCTTGCCCGCGAAGAAGGCATTAAAGTGTATACCATCGGCGTAGGCTCTGATAATCCGCGTGGCTTTAGCTTATTTAATATGGGAGGCATGAGCGGAGGTAGTTTAGATGAAACCCTGCTAAAACGTATTGCCGAACAAACTGGCGGCCTTTATTTTCGCGCAAAAGACGTTGCCGGCTTACAACAAATTTATCAAGAACTTGATAAACTTGAGCCGATCAGCGCTGATGAGCAAACCTTTCGCCCACAAAGTGCGTTATTTTACTTCCCTTTATTAATTGCACTGACCTTGATTGGTCTGCGCGTTATGTTTATCAGTGCAAAAGCATTAAGACAGGAGGCCTAATGGACTTTGAATTTATCCGCCCGACCGTATTGTGGTTATTAGTTCCTGTGTGTTTAGTGTTTACTATTGCAATAATAAAGCACAAGAAAACCAGCCAAGGTGAATTAATAGCAGCTCACTTAGCAAAATTTGTGATCAACACCAACAACCAAAAAAACACGCAACCCATGTGGCTAATTGCCCTCTTTGCAGTGTTAGCCGTCATTTTTAGCGCAGGGCCCAGTTTTGAAGAAAAACAAGTGCCGGTATTTCAAAGCAAAAATGCCCGTGTAATTGTGATGGATATGTCGCTATCGATGTACAGCACGGATATTGCGCCCAGTCGTTTAGTGCAAGCGCGCTTCAAAGCGCTGGATATGATCAAACTATTTAAAGAAGGTGACACTGCGTTAGTGGCCTATGCAGGCACTGCTTATACCATTTCGCCGCTAACCAATGATGCCGCGACGCTTGAAAACCTGATCCCAAGTTTAAGCCCAGATATCATGCCTGATAAAGGCTCCAACGTGCTTGCTGGGCTTGATGCTGCAAAAGAGTTATTAACACAAGCTGGATACCTTGAAGGCGATATTATCTTAGTAACAGATGGTATTGAACAAAGTGAGCAACAAGATATCAGCCAATTTACAGACGCTAACCCTTATCGATTAAACATTTATGGTATCGGAACAGAGCAAGGCGCGCCAATTAAACTTCCTGAAGGTGGGTTTTTAAAAGATAGTTACGGGCAAATTGTGGTGCCCACCATCAACATCAGTATGCTTAATGGTCTAGCAAGAAACAGTGGCGGTAAATTTGCGACTTATCAACCGAGTGCCCGCGATATTCAAATTTTTGCTCCCAGTGCAAATAGTGAAATACTGAAAAATGAAAAACAAAGTCAAGCGCTCTGGCGTATTGATGCGGGGATTTATGGCTTGTTTATTTTACTGCCAATGATGCTGTGGATTTTTCGCCGAGGAGCTTTTGCAGCTGCATTTTTAGTGGTGAGCTTTTTACCGCAACACAATGCTTATGCAGTAGAGCTGCCTTCGGTATTTAAAAATCAAGATCAACGTGCGCTGGACGCCTATCAACAAGGTGAATATGAGCAAGCTGCCACAGCAGATTCTAGTCAACTAAAAGGCGCGGCGCTTTACCAGCAAGGTAATTTTGATGCTGCATTGGCACAATTTAGCCAAGATAAAAGCGCCACTGGTTTATATAATTACGGTAATGCTCTAGCAAAGGCAGGCAAGCTAGACGAAGCAATTGCCGCCTATCAGCAAGCACAAACTTTGCAAGACGACTTTACCCAAGCAAAAGAAAATCAGGCACTCGTTGAGCAATTGAAAAATCAACAGCAACAGCAGCAAAATCAACAAGGCCAAGACGGCGAACAAAACCAAGATCAAAAAAGCCAAGATGGTGAACAAGGTCAAGATCAGCAAAATAAAGATAAGTCACAGCAAGGTGAACAGCCAAATCAGGACCAGCAATCTCAACAAGGCGATCAATCTAAGCAAAGTGATGATCAGCAAGATGGCAAACCATCTGATCAACAAACTGACAAGCAAAACGAGCCACAAATGGAGGCGGAACCTGAGCAAGGTGATAAAACTGATGGGCAACAGCAACAAGATGCGCAAACCGAGCCCCAAGATGACTCTGCAAACGATGATAAGCAGGCGCAGCCACAAATGACTCCTGAACAACAGCAACAAGCTGAAGAAGCGGCAAAGCAACAAGCTATGCAAGCACAAACCGCAGAGCTTACCAACGAAGAGAAAGAGAAAGCGCAGCAGCTTAGTCAGTTATTGCGAAAAGTACCCGATGATCCCGCAATCCTGTTACGTAACAAAATGCAATTAGAAGCCCAAAAACGAAACAATCAACGCCGTCCACAAGGAGTCGAAAAATCATGGTAATGCGATTAATCTGTTGTTTATTGCTTATCAGCGCTATGCCCTCGTGGGCCGTTACGCAATTACAAGCCAGTGTTGATAAAAACCCGGTACTAGCGGGTGAATTTTTTATGCTCAATATCAGTGCAGATGACACCATAAAAAATGATCAACCTGATACCTCAGTCCTGTTAAAAGACTTCGTGGTTGGCCGCACCAGTGTCAGCACCCGCACAAACATCATTAATGGTAGTATTTCAAAAGAAACCACTTGGTCTATTAAACTTATGACCCGCACTGCCGGTGATTATACAATCCCAGCATTTAGTGTAGCTGGTGTCAGCTCTGCGCCCATTGCATTAAAAGTGGCTGAACGCAGTAAAGATGCGCAGCAAAACAACGATATTTTTATTAAAGCATCGCTTTCAAGTGACAGCCTATTTGTTCAAGAGGCAGGGCTTTACACGGTTAAGCTATATCTTGCCAAAGAGTTACTTGATGGTAATTTAAGTGCCCCCGCGATGCCCGATGCGCAGCTAAGTCAAATCGGCAAGCAGACTGAAAACTATGAACTTGTTGATGGTAAGCGTTACTTAGTGATCACTCGCGAGTATTTAGTACAGCCCCAAAAAAGTGGTAGTTACACGATTCAAGCACCAACTTTTCAAGGTCGAATTCGCCAAGACTATCGCCAATTAGATGTATCTGCACTGGGTGATAATGTCGATATTGAAATTAAACCGATACCAAGTGACTACCAAGGTGCATGGCTGCCTAGTGAATTAGTTAATTTAGATGAGCAATGGCAACCCGCTGACGACACAGTAGAAGTGGGTACACCTATTACGCGAACGCTGACCTTAACTGCACTTGGTATCACCAAAGAGCAACTACCTGATATTGAACTGCCTGAAATCAAAGGTATTCGCAGTTACCCAGATGAAAAAGAAAATAATCATTTGGTTCGCGATGGTCGGGTAATATCACAACAAACAGCCTCGTACGCTTTGTTACCGCAGATGCCAGGCACTTATACACTGCCAGAGGTAAGCGTGCCTTGGTATAACACTAAGATTAACCGGATCAGTTATGCAACACTACCAGCTCGTACTATTACAGTAACACCTAGTAGCACAAGCACTCCAGCAGCCGTTGCTGCGCAGCCACTTACGCCATCACAAAGCGCAACAACAGATGCTGCAGCAATAAGTTATCAAGCAACGCCGATAAATCAGTATCCGCTATGGTTAATTATTATCAGTGTGATTGGTTATTTATTATGGTTTATTACCTTGATTTTATGGTGGCGCAGTCAATCTCAGCGCAGCTTGATGCAAGCAAAGCCGACAGTAACCCATAGTGATTCATCAATTTCATTAGATGAATTAAAGAAACACGCTAAAAGCAATGATGTAAGTGCCTTTTATCAGGCGCTAAATCGTTACGCAATGCACTTAACAAAACAATCGAGCGGTGCAATAGACAAGCTCGAACAACTAGCTGATAATGCACAGCTTAGTCAACATATTGCTAAACTAAGGGCTGCACTCTATAGTCCTAATGATACAGATGTTGATTTAATTGCGATTGTCGGCATGTTAGAAGAGCAACGTAAAGTACAAAAAAAATCACAACAAGCTGTATTAAAAGGACTTTATAAATAGAGTTTAAGTGACGGGGAGCAATCCCCGCGCTCAAATAGTAAATAACTTAAAATAAATAAAAAAAGTGCTTATGCTTGGAAATGAAAACTCTAAAAGTCAGGTCTTAGTTGATATGGCAGAGAAAAAAACACGCTATGAAAAACTTGTTCATGTTTATCATAGCGAATTATATCGCTTTGCTTATTGGCTCTGCCGCGACCCTAATATTGCCGAAGATCTTGTCCAAGAAACATTTTTACGTGCTTGGCGATCTCTGGATTCATTATTAGATCAAAAAGCAGCTAAGCCATGGCTATTGACTATTTTACGCCGGGAAAATGCCCGTCGTTTTGAACGCAAACAATTTGATTATAGCGATGTTGAAAACGACACCTTAGTTGACGAAAAAAGCGTCACCTTGGATGACGAAATGGAACAAACAGTGATCCAACGTCAAATCGCTAAGTTACCTGATGAATACCGCGAGCCATTATTATTACAAGTCGTTATGGGCTGCTCCGGTGAAGAGATAGCAGAAATATTAGATTTAAATAAAAACACGGTTATGACGCGTTTATACCGCGCCAGAAACCAGTTAAAAGAGGCATTGAGCCGTGATGATGAACAACTTAAAGGGGCATCAAATTAATGGATGATCTCGAGTTTCGTCGCCGAATTAGCGCACAGCCAAACAGCACAGATAAGGAGCTTGTGGAGTTTGCAGAGCAACACTCTGAGCGACAAGAATTTATTAATGATATGCAGGCCTTTGATTTAGAGCTTGCCAATGCACTTGACGTACCGGTGCCAGCAGGTCTTGCCGAGCGTATTTTAGCAAACACCGCAGCGCATGCACAAAACGAGTCGGTCACAACTGAGCAACTCAACCAAGCACCAGCTGATACCAGCGCGCAAACACCGCCGCAACGAACAGATAATGTAGTTGAGGCAAGTACACGTTTTAAACGTGCTCGTTTATCACTTGCCATGGCAGCCTCAGTATTAGTGGCTGTGGGAGCATTTTTATTTAGCAGCGAACAAAATGTTGCGTACGCAGCTGGCGAACATGCGCTTGCTCATGTTTACTATGAAATTAATTCGCTGCAAAAGACCGAAGCAATCAGCTTAGCAACGGTAAATGAAAAATTTGCTGTGTTAGGCGGCCATTTAGATGAATTGCCAGGTAAAGTGACTTACCTAATGTTTTGTGACTTTAAAGGCCAAAAGGGATTACACCTGGTTTTTGAATCAGACTATGGCCCGATGACGGTATTTATAGTGCCATCAAAACAGCAATCGTTTGGCATCGGCGACGATGATTTTCAAGACGATCGTTTTGAAGGCCATATTAACCGTGGTGCTGACGCAGATACTATTTTAGTAGCAAGTCTTGGTGCGCCATTAGAAAATTACAATGATCGTATTAATGGTGCGATCCGCTGGTTAAATTAACCTTCCTTTTGCATTGCCGTTATTATAACGGCAATGCAATTTATACCTTCGCGAAACAATCGTTATATTCTTCCTGCTTGAACCAATAATTGCTTTTAAATTAGTCTATTGACCAAGCTACTGAGCATTTTAGAACTAATTCAGTTTGTCGCTATTTATCTAATTCCTGAACTACTTTAGAATCGCCGTTCTAATTTGTTTTAAGGAACTTCATGAAAAACCTGATTGTTATATTTTCATTGCTTGCTCTACTATGTACTGCAAGTTTTGATGCACAAGCACGTAAAAAGTTTGGTAGTAAAAAACGTGGCCAAACACCAGAAACACAACAAACCGCACAAAAACAACAAACAGATACCAATACCCTCGCCCCTGCTGCAAAACCAAAATCAAGCAAAAAAGGCATGATGGCAGGTATTTTTGGCGGCTTATTAGCCGGTGGATTAATCGCCGCAATGATGGGCGATGACTTTGAAGGGATGCAACTACTTGAGATAATTTTAATGGCAGGTATTGCCTTTATTATCTTTAAACTTATCATCGGTATAATACGTCGTAAAAACGCCCCTGTAATGGCGCATGCGCAAGGAGCATTTACTGCACCGCAAATGAAACAAACTGCGTCTGAGCACACCACTACAAGTGGATTTAGTCAAACCAATGACGTACCGTTTAATTTACCCGCTAACTTTGATACTAACGGCTTTTTACAAGGTGCGCGTAGCCATTATCATACTTTGCAAACAGCATGGAATAATGCTGACTATGCAACGATGGCTGAATACTTAAGCCCTGAACTAGTCGCTGAATTTAAAGCGGAACGTGAAGCGATTGACAGCGTTGCAACTGACGTGATGTTTATTGATGCAGAACTTGTACGTGCCGATACCGACACACAAAAATGGCAAGTAAGTGTACGTTTTAAAGGGAAGTACCGTGACTTAGGCGATAATAAAGAACAGCCTATTTTAGAAATTTGGCACTTAGAGCGTGCCACCAGCGATGATGCGCCTTGGCTGATTGTTGGTGTTGAAGATTTAATTGACGCGTAGTTCTAGGT
>NZ_JACJEV010000031.1:0-45262 GCF_014164235.1 Pseudoalteromonas sp. SG44-17
AGAGGGAAGAGGGAAGAGAGAAGAGGGAAGAAAAAAAGAATAAAAAAAAGGGAGTGAGGGAGAAAATCAAGAAGACAAAACATGAAGAGGGACGAAAAGGAAAAAGGGGAAATGAAAGACTGCACATTAGCGCACGTGGCATGGAGCTTGTATACATTGAAAATTGTCCAAAATAGACCGCAAGAATTAGTCTCACACGCCCAGCTAGAATTTGCTGATTCACTAAGTAACCTTTCACACTCTGCGCACGCTGTTGCGATAACGTCATGTTGTAGCTATCTTTACCTGTGCTATCGGTATGGCCTTCAATACTTAAATAAGTTTTTTCGTACTTATTCATCACTTTAGCAATAGCATCAAGGGTGTTATGAAAGCCAGATGAAATATACGATTGGTCGGTGGCAAAAGTTATATTAGCTGGCATCACTAAACGTAAGTTATCGCCTTCACGCACAACTTCAACACCGGAGCCGGCTAACTCATCACGAAAAGCCGCTTCTTGTTTATCCATATAGTCACCAACCGCAGCGCCGGCTAGTGCGCCAATAGCGGCACCAATGAAGATACGTTTATCATCATGATCTCCGGTTGCCTTACCAAGTACTGCGCCTGTAGCTGCACCAATACCAGCTCCCATTCCTGTGTTGGTGGTCTCACAACCCGTTAATAATAATCCAACAATAGCCGCTGTTAGTAATGGTTTGGTTAAAGTCATGGTATTTCCTTGGTTATTAATTCTTTCATTAACAGCTAGTATGCAAACATTGTAATGAACGAAATATGAAGAAGATGTTAAAAGCTCAGCGCTTGCTCGTTAAGAGGAGGAAGTTCATAGGGAGCAATTAATGTATTTAGCTGACCAGTGGCAGCCATTGTTTTCATTAGCGCATCAACCTGCTGCGCTAATGGGGTTACTGAAAACTGTTTACTTAAAGCGAGATAACCATAGATTATGTCATTAAAACGATACTGCATTTTAACTAGTTTATTGGCTGGCTGATTCAGCACACTCATAGCATGATCCGCGGTATCTTCAACGGCAATAACTAAATCTGCACGCCCTTTCAATAATAGGTTAATAGCTGTGCTTTCTGTTAAAACAGCTATTTTAGTCAGTTCATCGTCTTCATCAAAACGTTTAAAATGTACGGCACCTCGCATAATCGCAATTTTTTTACCATATAAATCGTCATAGTTGTTGATTTGTAATTGGCTATCTTCGCGTGCATAAAATACAAATGACGAGGTTAAAACCATATAAGGTGGGGTTACAAATTGCATTACTTGCTGACGCATAGGTGTGAGGATCAAACCTCCCATCGCATTAACTTCGCCTTGCTCTAACATTCTTACACAGCGTGAAAATGGGCAACCAACCAGCTCTAACTTAAAAGGAAGTTGCTTTTTCATCTCCCGAAAAATATCAACAATCGCGCCTGATACTTCACCATTTTGATTAATTTGGCTATACGGTGGTGCATGATCCACGGCTAACGATATTTTTTGCACAGCCGCATTAGGTTCATTTGCAGCATAGGCATAGTTTATAAAGGCAAAAATTATAAAAATATAAACAATAAATCGCATAACTACTTAACTTTAACAAAGCCTTTTTTACATTGTAGACAGGTACAAAGATTAAAAACCATAAAATTGTCACGAAATTTTGTCATACTTAGCTGTTACGGCAATAAGAAACGAGAGAATTCATGTTACTAGCTATTTTTAAGCAGTTTTTTTTACTTGGTTGCATGAGCTTTGGCGGGCCAGCTGCACATTTAGGTTATTTTAAACGTCATTTTGTTGATAACTTGCAATGGCTCAATGCTCAACGTTATGCACAACTAATCAGTCTTAGTCAGGCTCTGCCTGGACCTGGGTCTAGCCAAGTGGGTTTTGCTATTGGTGTGGAGCGAGCAGGCGTATTAGGCGGTATTGCTGCTTTTGTTGGCTTTACCTTACCTTCCTTTTTGATCATGGCTTTATTAGCGATTAGCGCCCACCAATTTGATGCTATTTACTTTGCAATAGTTGCCGGTTTAAAACTATTTGCCGTAGTAATTGTGGCCGATGCTACGCTGAGTATGGCAAAAAGCTTTTGTACTAGCTGGGTACTCAAAGCGCTTGCTATGTTAAGTACCTTAGTGCTGATCTTATTACCGAGCCTGAGCAGTCAAATATTGGTTCTATTAGCAGCCGCTGCTATTGGCGCAATATGGCCATTGCTTAATCTAGCTCAAAGTAATCAAACAGCAACTAAGCAGCGCACAGTTAACTGGCCTGCACTCATTCTATTTGCACTATTATTGCTAGTGAGCTTTGTCCCACTAGGTTCTCAATTTGCAGATTTTGCACCCTTTTATCAAGCTGGGGCTATGGTTTTTGGCGGCGGTCATGTGGTATTGCCGATACTTCAAGCTGGCTTACCAAGTTTAAACACTGAGCAATTTTTATCAGCTTACGCCAGCGCACAAGCGGTGCCTGGGCCAATGTTCACCATTGCTAGTTATTTAGGCGCAGAGCTTAATAGCGAGCAGCCGCTTGTTGGTGCGGTGATTGCAACCTTACTGATTTTTACTCCTGGTTTTTTATTAATGTTAGCATTTCAAAAAAGCTGGCTGCAATTATCTGAACGCCCCCGCTTTGCCAGCTGTATTGCCGCGCTTAATGCCGCTGTGGTGGGTTTTTTAGCGGCTGCATTGTATTCACCAATTTGGACATCCGCAGTTCACAACATTTGGCATATTGTGATTGTTGTTGCAGCTTTTGCATGGCTAAGGTTAGCAAAGCCACCTATTTGGTGGCTATTAATCGTATTTGTTAGCCTTGGCCTACTTCAGTATTATTTGCCACTTTAATGGTAGGTTTAATAGCGGTTGGGGTGATTGCTGCAGGACTAAATTGCCCCGAGACACTTTGATAAGCGCGTAGGTCAAAAATAGGTAATACCGCAAGTAGATGATCCATGATCTCTGCTTGCAGATGCTCGTACGATATCCAGCGCTTATCTTCACTAAAACAATAAAACTCTATCGGTAAGCCATGATTTAACGGTTGTAACTCCCGCACCATTAATGTCAGTGACGTGTTTATTTTACTGTGCTGCTTTAAATATCCTTCAGCATAACGACGAAATAACCCTAAATTTGATACCGGATCAGGTAAGGTATTCATCTTAATATATTCTTTTAAAGCGATAGTTTGAGAAATCGTTTTAGTCAGCTCGTCATCAGCTAAACGAATGCTATTCATATCTATATTGAGTGAGCGCTTGATCCGACGACCTCCAGATTCTTGCATACCACGCCAGTTTTTAAATGAGCCGGCCACCAGCATATAAGTGGGGATAGTGGTGATAGTGTTATCCCAGTTTCGTACTTTTACGGTATTTAACCCAAGGTCAATTACTTCGCCGTCAGCACCATAGTTATCTACTTGGATCCAATCACCATAGGTTACTAAACGATTTGCTGCAATTTGAATGCTGGCTACAAAACCTAATATAGTGTCTTTGAATACTAACAAGGTCACCGCAGCAATTGCCCCGAAGCCTGAAAGAATATAGGTTGGCGATTTTTCCAGTACGATACTGACAATCAAAATCACACAAATCATAAAGGTAATAAGTTTTACTACTTGGATCAGCCCTTGAATCGGCACTTCGCGAGCAAACTCTAGTTGGTTATAAATGCCACCTGCAATACTTACTATGCTGCTGATGATAAAGCCAACATGAATAATTAATAAAGTTTGGCCAATCGTCTTCAGCACTTCAGCAGCAAATTCAGTAACTGGATAAACACTATCAAATGTTGCTAAGAATAATACACAGCACAACATCCCGGCAAAACGACGATTAAGTTTTGTCAGCATAGGCGCCAATAGCCCAATTCGCTCAGGAGAAAGTTTAGTCACCACCTTTTGAATACCTGGTAGCATTAAACGGCGGGTAAATAAATACACCACTAACAGCGAGAACACTCCAATTGCAGTGGCTGTAAGAGAACTGAATAATACTGTGTCAGGCATACCCTGAAACCAAGGCTGCACAAATTGCTGTAAATGAGTTGGAGTCGTCATGATAATTCTAATTCCTTGCTGCGGGAGGCTCAATAACAGTCATTTTAGCTATATTGATTGTTGCTTAACACTGTAACAAACCCAAAACCAATACAAGCTTAACAGTACTGATTTGGGCCGTTACCTATTAGCATTTGCGACTATGACTTAAGTTTTTGCTCAAACTCGCTAAGCTGTTGTTCTTTCTCTTGCCATAAGCGATTTAATTCTGATTGAAAACGTACTCTAAATTCAGAATCTCCCGTGTAATCACCTATCAACTCTTGGCTTACCGGCATCACTTCTACATAAATATTAATTTGTTTTACTCGTCCACTGGCAAAATCCATAAACGTAGGAATGCCCTCAGGATACTGAATAGTGACATTTACCACTTTAGAGATTTGCTCACCCATAGCTTGCATCACAAACGCCACCCCACCCGCTTTAGGTTTGAGTAAATGAGGAAACGGGCTATTTTGGCGCGAATGTTTTTGCGCTGTAAAGCGAGTACCTTCAACGAAGTTAACCACACTCACCGGCATTTCTTTGAACTTTTCACAGGCTTTACGGGTTGTTTCTAAATCTTTACCACGTAATTTAGGATTCTTTTTTAATTGGCTTTTGCTGGTACGAGTCATAAAAGGGAAGTCGAGCGCCCACCAACATAGCCCCAGAACAGGAACGTATATCAATTCTTTTTTCAAAAAGAAGTTTAAAAATGGAATTTTACGATTAAACACACGCTGTAAAACTAAAATGTCCACCCAGCTCTGATGATTGGCAATCACTAAGTACCAGTCTTTTAGTTTGAGCTCTTCAAGGCCGGTTACACTTAGCTTGGTTGGTGTTAATAACTTTTGATTTAACGTATTAAACGTAACCCAAATAGAGGCGCATTGCTTAGCTGTCCAACTCATTAACTTTTGTAACGGTTTGATAGGGATAAGTTTAATTAGGCCACAAATAAAAATGGGAACAAACCAAATTAGTGTATTTATGGTGTAAAAGAAAATACTAAAAACACAACGGATCCAAGACATTACTACTTAATTCCTTTCATTAAAACTGTTCGGCAATTTAGAATGCAATACAAGAGTATCGCAATTAATCTTCAAAATATGTATACCCTTCAAGGCCCGCATTTAGCTCAGCTAAATACTGCTGCTTAATAGAGTCACTAATGTCGAGTTGCTGTACTGTGGTAGCAAAGTTATCCGAGAAAATATCGCTATCATAATCAACAAACTTTAATACATCCTTAACGCTATCACCCTTGATCGCATTGGTTAGTTGATAACCTTGTTCGGTGAGCTCTACATGGACTGAATCAGTATCACCAAATAAGTTATGCAGATCACCTAAAATCTCCTGGTAAGCTCCCACCATAAACATCGCAATGTGGTATTGTTGCCCAGGTACATATTGTGGAATAGGTAAGCTTGTTTCGATCCCTGCTCCCTCAACATATTCACGAATTTGCCCATCTGAGTCACAGGTAATGTCTTGAATGATAGCGCGTTGCGTTAACGGCTTATCAAGGTTTTCAATCGGCATTACCGGGAATAATTGCTGGATCCCCCAGACATCTGGCAATGACTGAAACAATGAAAAATTCACAAATAATTTGTCGGCTAATTTTTCGTTTAAATCATCCAGTACTTCACGGTGAGCACGCGCATTGCTTAATGACGCTCGCACGCGATGCAAAATAGTAAAATACAGCTGCTCTATTTTCGCCCACTCCAACATACTTACTAAACCATGTACGTATTGGTCATGCGCTTCGCTAAATAAGTGCATTGCATCATGGTAAATTTCTAGCGCCATACGTGGGTTTAAGCGTTGTAAACACTGCCACATTTCATCTAACACTAACGCACTATTTGGCTCAGGTGCACTAGGGTTGCTGTGATTTGGTGCTTGCTCAACATCAATCACATCAGTGATCAGCACTGCGTGGTGAGCAGTTAACGCACGGCCTGATTCAGTAATAATAGCCGGATGCGCTAAGTCATGCTGTTCGCACACTTCAGCAAACGCATTCACCACATTACGAGCATATTCTTCGACTGTGTAGTTCATGGAACAGGCACTGCGCGAGCCAGAACCTTCGTAATCAACGCCTAAACCACCACCTACATCAACGGTATTTAATGGCACACCTAGCTGGCTTAATTCTGCAAAGTGGCGTGAACATTCACGTAAAGCACGATGAATATCGCGAATATTGGCAATTTGTGAGCCTATATGAAAATGTACCATTTGCATTAAATGCAACTTATTGTGTTTTTTGAGTACTTCGACGGCCGTTAATACTTGCCCAGCTGTTAAGCCAAATTTACCTTTTTCGCCACCGGTATTTTGCCACTTCCCTTTACCCACTGAGTTTAAACGGATGCGAATACCAATGGCAGGCTCGATGCCTAGATCTTCAATCTCGGCTAATAACGTTGTTAACTCAGATAGCTTTTCAACTACGATTTTAACTTTATGGCCCATCGCTTGGCCAATACATGCTAAACGTAAAAACTCACTGTCTTTGTATCCATTACAAACAATAGTGATCGGTTGTTTTGCCACACCTAAAATCGCCATTAACTCAGGCTTTGAACCGGCTTCTAAACCGACTAAGCCACTTGGGTGCGCCAATAACTTACTTACTACTGAACGCTGCTGATTTACTTTGATCGGATATACGCAAGTATATTGACCTTGGTAGGCACGGGCATTGCGCGCGCTACTAAATGCGCTGGTCATAGTATCTACACGATTTTGCAAGATATCGGTAAAGCGTACTAATACTGGTAACGTTAAACCCTGCTTTTTAAATTGTTCCGTTAACTCGGTTAATGAAATAGCGGCTTTCGTTTGATCGCCATCTGGGAAAGCAACCAGCTCACCTTGGCTATTAATATCAAAGTAACCATCGCTCCAATGAGCAACGTTATATGTAGAGCGTGCTGTATCTAAACCCCAAGTCATGGCAAATTCTTCTATAGTTAACAAGTTTCGCGGAATCACGCATTTTAGTACGTCATAACCCTCTACGCTAACAAAAAATGACCTTTAAGCCAAAGCTAAGATAAAATATATTCGCTATACTGATAAAATTTCATTGAGCAAAACGCCAAGCACTGGCAGAATTGCCCCTTTTTCATACTCAACTCAAAAGTGTAACTAGCGACATGGCAAATTTAGATCAAAGTAAATGGTTTACAGAAATCAGTGAACGTGACGGCAGTGCGTTTTCTATGCGCATCAACAAAAAGCTAGAAGAACAGCAATCGCCTTTTCAAAAAGTCGAAATGTACGAGACAACAGACTTCGGTAATCTAATGATTATTGACGGTTGTACGATGGTAACTAGCCGTGAAAACTTTTTTTACCATGAAATGATCAGCCACCCTGCACTACTTGCACACCCAAACCCAAAAAATGTAGTTATTATTGGTGGTGGTGACTGCGGCACTTTACGTGAGGTACTCAAGCACCCGGGCGTTGAGTCTGTTACACAAATCGATATCGATGAAGTAGTGACGCAAATGTCACTTAAATACTTCCCTGAGTTATGTGAAGCAAACCAAGATCCCCGCGCTACAGTAATGTTTGACGACGGTATTAAATACATGCGTGAAGCTGCAGCAGAATCAATCGATATCGTGATTGTTGATGGCACTGATCCAGTCGGTCCAGGTGAAGGTTTGTTTAACCATGCCTTTTACACGAGCTGTTTAAATGCACTACGCCCTGGCGGCATTATGGTACAACAAAGTGAATCACCGCTTATGCATATGCCATTACTGGTTGAAATGCGCGATGCGATGACTGATGTAGGCTTTAACGACTTACAAACACTGCCATTCCCACAACCTATTTACCCTAGTGGCTTATGGTCAGTAACACTTGCTCGTAAAGATGAAGCATTCGCCGGTTTTAGAGAAGACGCAGCAGCAGAGCTTGCGCAAACTACAGAGTATTACAATAATGGTATTCACCATGGCGCATTAGCAACACCGAACTTTATGAAGCGCGCTTTCGAAAAAAAGTAAACGTTATACCAATCGTTTTAAGTTACTGACCATTTATAGCGACAGAAAAATACAGTGGTAACAAGGCAAAGATTTTGACATGTAGTTGTTCTACATGAAAAATTACTAACGCAGTTAGCGCTTTATTTAGCGCGCTAGAATGGTTAAATATTTAAGTCGATTGGTATTAGATACTAACAACGCAAAAAAGGGTTCTCTCGAACCCTTTTTTTTGCCTACAGCAAACAATTAAACTTTAAAGCGCTGCACTAGGCGGCTTAATTCATCGGTTAATTGGTTCATTCTTACCGCAACTTCTTCAGTTGAACGTGCCAGCTCGCCACCTTGCATGGTTTGATCGTTCAATGATGATAAATTATGACTGATTTCTTCAGCTACTGCTGTTTGCTCATCGGTAGCTTGGGCTGTTTGCATAGCCATATCATTCACTTTTACTGATGACTCTTGCATCGCATTAAGTACATCATTGGTTTGCGTAAACGAGGCTACGGCTTCATCTGCAAAGCGTTTGCCACCATTAATTGCCGTTAAAGACTGCTCGACACTATTGGCAAACTGCTCAACCATTTTTTGAATATCGTTGGTACTTTCTTGAGTGCGCGTTGCCAAGGTGCGTACTTCATCGGCGACCACCGCAAACCCCCGCCCTTGTTCGCCAGCACGCGCCGCTTCGATAGCAGCATTTAGCGCAAGTAGATTAGTTTGCTCTGCAATCGCGCGGATCACTTCCAGCACTTTAGCTATATTATCAGAGCTTTGTTGCAGTTCGGTTGATTTGTTACTGGCATGTTCCATATTTTCAGATAGCGCGACTATTTTATCACTCGAATTAGCCACAGCCGTTAAACCTTGCTTAGCCAGTTGCTGTGAGTTATCAGCTTCTTTTGAAGACTGCTGCGCCACATTAGCCACTTCGCGACTAGCAACACTCATTTGATGAACCGCACTGACAATTGATTCTGATGCTTGGCTGAGTTTTTGAGTGATCTGATTATTTTGATTTGCGAACTGACTTAAATCAGTACCTAAATGGTTAAGCTCATTAGCTTGGCCTAAAATATCACGGATCAGTTGCTGCAAATTATCTAAAAAACGATTAAATGCCGTTGCCAGCTCGGCAAATTCATCTTGGCTTTCTATCGCTATACGTCCTGTTAAATTACCATCACCAGAGGCAATATCATTAATTCTCGCAGTCACGTAATGCATTTGCTTCGTTAACTGACGTGGGATCACATAACTGAACCAAGCTGAAATGGCTAACAGCACCACCACCATAGTCAGTAAAAACAATTTCGTTGTAGTTATCTTCTCAAGCAATTTTTGTTTTTCTTGTTTCGACGTCAACTCAGCTTGTTCACCTGCTTTATCTAAAATATCGCGCAGCGCTGCAAACTCTGTATTGGCCTGCTGATTTTTTTGCTTGTTTTGCGGGTCGTTGATAAACGCGTTTGATGCTGATAACCATTTTTCAAAGGCACTATCAAAGCCAGTAAACTGCGTCGTTACTTGCGGGTAGGCTGATAAGAAATGTAAATATTGATTAAAACGATCGGTCACTTGCTGTGCGTTTTCTTGATGATCTTGCAGTTCTTCGGCATTACCTATCTTATTGGTTACTAAGTGTAATTCAGCTACCTTAGCTTGGTAGAGATCACGATCACTATTAACCACTACTGAAATAGCATTTAAAAATCGCTCAGATTGTGCTTCTAACGCATCTTTTTGTAAGTTAATTAAGTGCGTGTAGCCTGCTATCAGTACTATTATCGCAATCCCAAGTAACACGATTGGGAGTGAGCTCTTGATTCGAATACTCTGTAAGTTCATTTTTCACCTTTGCATAAAATACAACATCAGCCACACCTTAATATAGTTCAAACTATCTGAATTACCATTAAAAGCGCCACTGAACATTTAAGCTAATTTGTTGCTGTGATAGGTTTTTGGGATTATTCATCGCCATGCGATTATCCGCTTGGCTGTGTAATGCAGAACCTTCAATCCCTAGTTGCCACTGCGGCGTTAATTGATAACGCCAGGTCGCGGTTATACCTTCACCTTCACTGGCATTAGGATCAAATTGCCAGTCGTCATGATCGGTTACCTCAAAATAATCATAACGCATTGAAATGCGATGCTTGGCCATTTTATGACTTACTAATACAAAGTGACTATAGAAGCTATTATTTACACCGCGTTTAGCACCCATAGCGGTAGTGCCCGACATCATTTGCGCAATTAAGCGCGTATTCGCAGTAAATTTATATAGCCACGCGACGCTGCTAAAACGAGTATCCCATGCATATTGCCCAGTACTTCTATTTAGTGCTGCAGGATCGCCATTATTATCGTAATAATAAAAACGAAATTGTGATTTTTTTAAATAATCCCAGTGAATTCCTGCATAATAACCAAAGCGCCCATCAACCTCTTCAAAGGGCAATACCTGATTTGCCTGATACTGAAGTGCGGTGGTATTAAATGAAGCGATTGGTGCAAACGCAATACTTTCATTAAAGGTCGTTTGGCGGTCATGCATTGCAAAGCCACGCCAAGCTAGTAATGTTCCTGCAGGATCATTACCTTTAAATGTCGCGCCAACCAATGCAAAGCTATGGGTACTGTTAAAGCTGCGCCCTGGCCGCTTGATAGTGGCCTCAACCCCAACGGTACGTACCTCTTCACCTATCCATGAGTTTATTGCTGAGTTAGTGTAATTATATGGTGAAAGCCAGCCCATATCTGGATTTTCTAATGATAATAACGGGTAAAAACCACCTACCCGCAGATGCCATTTATAGTTACTCGCTGTTAGCGGCTTATATTGCAAATATGCTTGGCTAAAACCTAAAGTCGGCTGTGGATCTTGATAAGCATTAATAACCCCATGTGCTGACCAAGCGGTGGTTAAATCAGTTCTAAAATCAACGACTCCCTGAGAGAGAACAATGACATCATTGTCACTATCGTACCGGTATAGCCCTACGCCACCTTGTTGCCAACTTACGTATTGATCACCCTGAACTGCACTTAGTTGCACTAAGCCCTTTACTTGTGCAAAAGCATTGCACGTTAATGTTAGCCCCACTACACCTAGGTAAAAGCAAGCTTTATTCATAATCGTCAAATTCATCAACGCCCACCGCAACACGAGAAATAATCGCCTGTTTTATTTGATAAACAACCGGCGCACTAGTGAGTGAAATGGCTTTGCTTTCAGTTTTGCTGATGTCACTAAATTCGGAGTGCCAAATATTGAGTGTAAAATCTCCGGCCTCAAGCGCCAGCTCAATTTGTCCTTTTTCATTGGTCATTGCGTAATACGGACTATCAACCACCACAATATACCCCAACATCCAATCATGAATATTACAGCCTAATTCAACTACGCCCGTTTGCTCAAAACTGATCGGATCCTGTGGTTGCTCTCGGTATAGCTTTAGCTCAAACGATTTAGCTTTGGAAAACGAATACACGTGGTGCATGATTGAATCTGCATTTGGAAACTCAACTTGAGCATTTTGCGGTACCACCAACACATGGGGAATAAACTGCCGGTCTTTTTGAGTCATTATAAAGGGTATAGTTGGCGCGGGGAATTCAACACTTTTATCCGCAGGCGTTAACCAGACGACGGCATTAGCGAGCGGTTTTTGCTGTTGATCATTAATGGTGATAGTACCAGCGTAACTATTAAAAACCATTAAACACAATGAAAGAATGAAGGTCTGCTTTAACATTTTAATATCTTCTTATTTAACTTCATTCATTATAAACCAATTAGATTAATCTTTTGTTAATTATATTCTGTTAAAAATATCTCGTTAATTATTTTTCAATATTTAACCTAAGCTAACTAATGAGCTGAATACGTATGCAGTCATCTCGTAATCTAGGCCCTTGCGCTTTATGCTAAATGCTTCAATTAGGTTACACCTCAAGGAACAGCTATGCGATTACCTTTGCTACTTCTGCTTGGACTTTCAAGTGCTTGTTTTGCTAAAGACGCGACGATTCAATCCCCAAACGGAAATATAACAATAACCATTTCGGATCAGCAAGCTACACCAAGTTATAAAATCAGCTTTAACGGCAAAGATGTTATTGAAAATTCAGCTCTTGGCTTCGAATTTAAACAACAAGCCGCCTTTGCTGAAGGTTTTACAATAACCGACGTCAACAACTCCCAACATAACAGCCAATGGCAGCAACCTTGGGGTGAACGCCAAACTATTATAGATAAACATAATGAGCTCGCGGTTACGTTTAAAAAGCCAGCGCCACAAGGCGGCACTTACACGGTTCGTTTTCGAGCTTTTAATGATGGCGTCGGTTTTCGTTACGAAGTACCTAAACAAGCTGGATTTGAAAATATTGAAATCACTAAGGAGCTAACCGAATTTGCAATTAGTGGTGCGGATAAAGCCACCGCATGGTGGATCCCAGCTCGTGGTTGGAACCGTTATGAATATGTTTATAACACCACTCCACTGCAACAAGCTGCTCTTGCACATACTCCATTTACCTTTAAAAACGCTGATGGCGTCCATGTGAGCATTCACGAAGCTGCATTAGTTGATTATGCAGGGATGGTGCTCAATCAACGTCGCCCAGGGACTTTACAAGCCGACTTAACGCCTTGGTCTGATGGTGTTGCGGTTAAAAAACACGGCGCATTTAATACTCCGTGGCGCACCATTCAAATTGGTGACAAAGCCGTTGATTTGATCAACTCAGATATTATTTTAAACCTCAACGAACCAAATAAACTCGGTGATGTATCGTGGGTTAAACCAGGTAAATATGTCGGTATTTGGTGGGGCATGCATATCAATGAGAACACTTGGGGCAGCGGTGAAAAGCACGGTGCGACCACCAAAGAAACCAAGCGTTACATGGATTTTGCAGCTAAATACGGTTTTGATGGGGTACTTGTCGAGGGCTGGAATATTGGCTGGGATGGCGACTGGTTCTTCAATGGTGATGTTTTTAGTTTTACCAAACCTTACGCTGACTTTGATATTGCAGAGCTAACTCGCTATGGCAAAGAAAAAGGCGTACAGCTGATTGGCCACCACGAAACGTCTGGCAACGTAACCAACTACCGCAACCAGATGGAAGACGCCTACGCACTGTACGAAAAATCTAACGTTAGCCAAGTAAAAACAGGTTACGTAGCAGATGGCGGCAACATCAAACGCATTGATGAAAACGGCATTGCTCGCCATGAGTGGCACGATGGCCAATTTATGGTTAATGAATACCTACACAGCGTGCAACTGGCTGCAAAACATAAAATCAGTATTAACACCCATGAACCGATAAAAGACACAGGTCTGCGCCGTACTTATCCGAACTGGATAGCCCGCGAAGGTGCTCGCGGCCAAGAGTTTAATGCATGGGGCACACCGCCAAATCCACCAGAGCATATTCCAATGCTCGCCTTTACCCGTATGTTAGCTGGGCCAATGGACTTTACACCGGGCATTTTTGATATGAGTTTTAATGGATTAGGTGGTGATACAAATCGTCCACAAACCACACTTGCGAAACAACTCGCGTTATATGTCGTAATGTATAGTCCAATCCAAATGGCCGCTGATCTTCCGCGTAACTATTTAGCCAAACCGGACGCATTTAAATTTATTCAAGACGTACCAACAGATTGGCAACAAAGTATCGCACTAGCGGGGGAGGTTGGCGATTACGTGGTGTTTGCTCGCAAAGAGCGTAAGCGTGATAACTACTCTGGTAACGACTGGTTTTTAGGAGCAGTAACCGATGAGCAAGCTCGCAGCATAGAGATAAAACTCGACTTCTTAGAGCAAGGTAAAAAGTTTGAGGCACAAATTTATCGTGATGGTAATAATGCTGAATGGAAAAACAACCCATACGATTTAAAAATCGAAAAGCGCATAGTCACAGCTGCTGATAAGTTAACGCTTAAACTTGCCACCAGCGGCGGCACAGCAATTAGATTTAAAGCTTTATAATAGCGCGAAGTCGATAGTGAAAATAGGAGGCGTGAGTTTCTCTCGCGTCTTCTTTTTAATAAACAACCGGCAAATAAAGAGCTTCCAATTTATACTGTTAACGTATGAGTTAACCCTTAAAATAATTGTTCAATGCTACAGTTCATGACTTCATTAAACTGTTGGCATCATCATTACTGCGACCAAAAGCAACTATGCTTATATTGATGGCTCTGTTGTATCACCCCCTGAAAATACCTAACACATCCTATAAATAGCACGTGAAATACCGTGTAATAGTTTTATTTCCATTATTGCTCTACTTTTACAGATTAAAAAGTTAGTTAATTAGTAACAGTAGGAATACCAAGCATGGCTGTGAGCCATATATTTAATAATTTTGAAAAATTACGCAGCACTAATAAACAACTAAATGTTCAGTCAGCTTAATAATAGTGAACTTGCTTAAAAGGACTTTTAGAGCTAATACCTCTAGAGCCGCTTCAATACTATAAGGAATATAATAATGGCTAAGAAACCCAAAAATCGCAGTATTAAAACGCTAGCAACTGCTAACAATGTGCCATGTTGGTCAAATGACAAAGATGTTGAACTAGCCTGCCAGCGGTTAACTGAAATGTTTGTTGGCCTTGGTCAAGTGCCGCGTATAGACAAAGGTCAACAGCCAGCACAACGAGCTGTATTTAGAAAGCAACATGGCATCGCTTACGGCCACTTTATTATCAATCCAGATATAGACCCACAATTTAAAATTGGCATTTTTGCAGGCAAAGAATACGAATGTGCAGTTCGCTTTTCAAGTGATACGTTACCATCTTCACCAGATTTGCACAGCACATTAGGATTGGCAGTGAAGCTCTTTGGAGTAGATGGGCCAAAGCTGATTGGCGAAGGTGATACCGCAGATTTTATTTTTCAAAACATGGATCGATTTTTCACAAAAAATGCGCAACAGATGTGCCAATTCACCACTGCAGGCGTGATCGATAAAAACTATGATGCCTATATAAATAATCCAAAACACATACAAACAGCCAATATTTTACAGGCTATGCAAAAAGTTGAAGCAAGCTGTTTAAGCGCTAATTATTGGGCAATATTACCGTTCAAATTAGGCGAACAAGAGATTGTAAAATATCGCTTAGTGCCTGAAGGCAGTGAACTTGGCGCACCCAGTGTCGATAATAATTACCTCGCTTTAGATTTGCAGCGACGTTTACGTCAAGGCAGTGCAACATTTCGCTTTGAAGTACAATTAAGAACAAACCCAAAAACAATGCCACTTGATAATGCACAAGCCGTGTGGAGCTGTGAAGAAAGCCCATACGTATGTATTGCACGGCTGCATTTAGCACAACAAAATATTACCGCGATTGGTCAAGCTGAGCTTGGTAATAACTTAGCGTTTAATATTTGGCGTACTTTAGCCGCCCATGAGCCTCTAGGTAGCATTGCATTGGCTCGAAAGTCAGCCTATGCGGCCAGTGCTCATGCCCGACATACAGCCAACGGTCAGCAGCTACAAGAGCCTAAACAGTTAAGTGAATTTAAGCCACAGCAAGATCAAGATACTGACTCTGAGTGTATTGTTTATGCCGGTATTTATCCGCCTATTGGTGTAATGCGCGTGGGTAATAGTAAAAAAGGCTACTTTATTGGCCCGCAACAACCGCAGCCCATAGCTCATACTGATGAATACAGTTACCGAGATAAAACAGGTGCATTAAAGCGCCAAGCAGCTGAGTTTAGAATTTACGGTTTTAATGCCGCTGGTAAAGCGATAAAAGAACTAACCCTCGATAATGCAGACATTACTTGGCATGCTGAATTAGCAAATCAAAAAGCCTGCTGGTACGAATTTCAAATTGCTTTAGATATTCCAGAAGCCGCAGATGCGCCGCCATCGTTACTGCGTAATAACAATGTAGCCGATCGTAGCAAGCTGTTAATCAAAGGGGGCAAACACAGTATAAGCGGCAAAAACGTAAAATCTAAGCATGAGTTTATTGGCCAATTTATGGATCAGGATGTGTACTTAGGCGAAATGCGCAGTGATCAATACGGTCGCTTACTAATGCTCGGTGGTCATGGCGTGTCACGCAACGTAAACGGCGATATAGCCATTACCTTTGCAAATAATGAAGGCTGGTATGATGACACCTCAGATGGCCCAATTACAGCAGAGGTTGTATATCAGGGGATATCGCTAAGAGTAGAACCCGCTTGGGTTATTTGCGCGCCACCGGATTATGCACCGATGCAAAAATCAGTACGCACCATGTGGGATTTAATGCGCGACGTTGCTGTAGATGCTGGTATGCTGGCAAGACCACAGCGACCTTCTTTTACTAACGACATTCAACCCATATTTGCCCGAATGACGGATTTACAATGGGTTAATGACGGATTTGCTGGCGCATTTGGCTGGGGGGGTCAGTTTAATTACACCACGAATGAATGGCTAGAAAAGCTTAGCGATCCCTCTCCTGCCTATCAGGAATTACGCCGTACACTGTCTAATAACTTTCGTCGTTTTGATGTTCCCGGTGCGCAAGCTCCACAACTATGGCCTTGGCTGTATGGCGATGCGATTAGCATTCCTCCCACGGGCTCAGTGCGCCAGCATGCAACGCTATCAAATTTGCATTTAAGCTTTTTAGAGCAATGGGTGAAAGGTGATTTTATTAATGATTACACCCCTCAATCAGCTTGTCCGGCACATGCAAATGTAACCGCGTTAGATGATTATCCAATTGCTGAGCAGCCAGAACTACTTACTCGCGGCGCGATGGAGTTTTGCCTTGCTGATGCATTTCACCCGGGCTGTGAAATGACTTGGCCAATGCGAACTGCAGGCATGTATATGTCGGCATTTCGACTCAAACACGCCCAAGCCGACTTACAAAGTGACCGTTACTATTATGGTCCTGTGATGAATAGCGACGTTTATACCCTCGCGCAAGGACCTTTATTTGGTGGTCAAGTAGCAGGCGGGATAACACGCTGGATGGCTATTCCTTGGCAAACTGATACCGCGAGCTGTAGAGATGGCTACAGCTCTGAGTACGATCCATTTTTACCGACATTTTGGCCTGCTCGAGTGCCAAATCAAATAATGAATCAGTTCCGCTATCAACAAGTGCTTGATACCTCATTACCTGACAGTACTCGTCAACAGGCTTTTGCTTATCGTACTGATTGGCTTGATGATTTACCTCTGCACGGTAATCCTGCCACATATACAAACCAAATCAATAGTATGATAGACAACTTTGCTGAACTTGCGATTGTACAACCGCATATCGGCGTAATAGGCGATGCACAATTTCCTAGCGCAATGCAGGTTGGTATATTGCCCAACAATCCACAAGATGAGGCACAAGTTAACTTAGCGAGTAAAGCGATAAAGCATACAAAAGCGACTCTCTCGGCTGAGCATGCTTCACATCGTAGTCAAACCAACTTAGGTGTTACTGAAAAAGCGAGCCGCTTTCATCGCAACAAAGGACGCTAAAGCAATGCTGCAAGAGACCGAATTACAAACGGATGTTGTGATCATTGGTGCAGGTGTGGCAGGCTGTATCGCCGCACTTGCTTTATGTGATTCATATCAAGTTACTTTGATTGATAAGTCTGAGATGCCCGAAGAGCGAATTGGTGAATGCTTAGCACCTGCCGCACGGCGTATTTTACAACAGTTAGATTTGTTAACTGAATTTGAAAACCAACTGGTGGCCAACGTACTTACCCCACAGCATTTACACAATGCAGGATTGCAAATAAGTTGGGGCCAATCAACACCCTATGTTACTGATAATCTCAGTAACCCGGATGGTTTGGGTTGGCGCTTGGATCGTCAAGTATTTGAGAGCTTTTTACGCGAAAAAGCGCTGCAACGGGGTGTCCGCTGTATTTGGCCTGCCAAATTAGCACACAGCGAATACCAAGGGCAACGCTGGCAAATAACACTAACACAGTTACAACAAGAGCAAACAATCAACATTGCGAGTCAATTCGTAATTGATGCCACAGGCCGAGAGGCTCATTTTGCAAAAAAATACACCGCTCGCAAACAACATGACCGTCTAATATCTTGCTGGGCAACCGTGGCTAATACTATTGAAAATCAACTAGGCAGCATTTGTGCCACGCAAAACGGCTGGTGGTACAGTGCACCATTACCAAACCAACGTCGTGTTTTAGCATTTCAAACGGATCCGGATTTGCTGACCAAAGGCTTACAACGTGATACAAAGTTATTTACTCAACATGCGCAATGTTATGCCAATCAAGCGAAGATTCTCGATGTATGCCAACAGCCAATAACACTGCACGGTATCGTCAGCGCGAACTCCACTCGCTTAGAATGTTTTGCAGGCCAACAATGGGCCGCTTTAGGTGATGCAGCACTGAGCTTTGATCCAATCTCATCGCAAGGAATTTTTAATGCTATGGCAAGTGCGATGCAACTTGCCGATCTGATGAAAAAACTCGAGATAGTCAATAAAATAGAACACGATAGCCAGCTACAATTTAAAAAACTATACCAGCAACAAATAGAACAGATTTGGCATCGTTATTTAGATCACAAACGCTATTTTTACGCTCAAGAGCAACGCTGGTCAAACAGTCCTTTTTGGCAGCGCAGACAGCAGCCGAGTAGTATAAAAGTATATACGGCTAACTCACTTTGACTGGTAAATAAACCTCAGCATTTAAACCGCCTTCAGGGCGATTAACCAGTTTTACTTTACCACCATGCATATCAACTATGCGCTTAATGATCGCAAGCCCTAACCCACTACCTTCACTGCCTCGCGCAGCATCGCCTTGTTTAAAAGGTTCAAATACCGTTTCAAGTTCACTTTCAGGAATACCTGGGCCATGATCTTTTACAATCACCATAGCGTATTTTTTATCACGACTTAGCGCAGTTTCAACATCAATATCACCATCCGAATAACGGATCGCATTTTCAATCATGTTGGTAATAACTCGCTTGATTGCCACCATACTTAAAGGAATATTACTAATACTAGGATTTTCGCTAAAAGTGATAGTGCGTTGATGTTTTTGTTCTGAATGCACCACTTCTGACACTATCGCGTTGAGATCTTCAAGCGCTAACTCCTCACGTTTGTGATGACGCAAATACTCAATAAACTGATCAATAATGGCATTCATGTCTTCAATATCGTAGATGATCCCTTCACGCAGATAATCTTCTTCATCCGACATCATTTCGGTAGCAAGGCGAATGCGCGTCAGCGGCGTACGTAAATCATGAGACACCCCAGCCATAAGTAGACGGCGATCGTTCTCAAGCGCTGCTATACCACGTGACATTTGATTAAATGCGCGGGTTACTTCGATGACTTCAGTTGAGCCGTGTTCCTCTAATTTTGTAGAAAAATCTCCAACCCCTACTTTTACCGCCGCTTGTTGTAGCGCTTTTAAAGGTCGATTCAAATGACGTGCGAACAGCCAACCACCGAGTACACTTAAAAAGCCGATACTAGATAAATAAAAGGTTAGAAATTCGAGATTATTTTCTTTAAAACCAGTTAGCGGTACTTTAACCCAGTAACCCGGTGCTTGCGGCGCTTCTACCCAATAAACAAGCGGATCTGTTTGGCTAATACGCACTCGGGCTGAACCATGCAGTTGCTCAGACATACTACGCGACAACATCGAATATTCACGAGTTTGCGCCAAACCTTCGCTCATCGCTTGGCGCTGGGTCATAACTTCGATACCGGTTATTTCAAAAAACTTTTCAGACACCTCATCACTTATTTCAACGCCATCTTCCCAGTCTATAAACACAGTTTTGATTTGTTTTGCGAGAATAAGGTTAACTTGCTCAATAGTAGGCTTAACTACGTAAAGGCTAACCGTGATGTAAGACACTACTTGGTTGATCAACAATAGTGCCGCAACTAAAAACACCGTTTGTCCAAATGCACTTTTGGGAAACATACTCATTATAGCTATTTTTCACCATCTGGAACAAATACGTAACCTAAGCCCCATACAGTTTGAATATAACGTGGATTAGCGGCATCGACTTCGATCATGCGACGCAAACGTGAGACTTGTACATCGATACTACGCTCTAATGCACTGTAATCTCGACCACGCGCTAAGTTCATTAACTTATCACGACTAAGCGGCTCTCGTGGATGTGTAACAAGCGCTTTCAATACCGCAAACTCACCACTGGTCAACGACATGGTTTTGTCGCCTTGGCTCATTTCACGGGTGGCTAAATTAAGCGAAAACTCACCAAACGAAATATGATTTTCTTCTGCTGACGGTGCACCTGGCACTTCTTTTGAACGACGACGCAAAATAGCTTTAATACGCGCTAATAATTCACGCGGGTTAAATGGTTTCGGGATGTAATCATCAGCACCAAGCTCTAAACCGATAATACGATCAACCTCATCACCTTTAGCCGTTAACATGACAATTGGAATTTCATTTTCTTTTTGGCGTAACCGCTGACAGATAGATAAGCCATCTTCACCGGGTAGCATTAAATCAAGTACCATCAAGTGAAAGTTTTCACGTTCTAACAGCCGATCCATTTGTTCTGAATTAGCAGCTGTACGCACAATAAATCCTTGTTCTACCAAGTAGCGCTCTAACAAGCTGCGTAAACGCATATCATCATCAACGACTAATACTTTTGTGGTTTCATGTCCCATTACTTTCATTCTTATTTTTCTGTACTGTTATGATTAATATAAATGAAAAACATGATAATAAAAAACTAATTAGGTCACTAGATTGTTACTGAACATTTCAAGCCCACAAAAATGCTGGCGAGAACAAAAATCAGCTCGACAAGCCAACAAGATTTTTATACCTTGCCTAGGTGTTTCTCAAGGTAATAATTTAAACGTGAAAACTAATTTAATCACCCGCGAAGGGTATTTACAGCTGCAACAAGAACACGACCACTTATGGAATGTTAAACGCCCTGAAGTCACAAAAATAGTGAGCTGGGCTGCTAGCCTTGGTGACCGTTCAGAAAATGCTGATTACCAGTACAATAAACGTTTGTTAAGACAAATAGATCGTCGCGTGCGGTATTTACGCAAACGCATGCCAGATCTAAAAATAATTGATTACTCGCCGCAGCAAGCTGGTAAAGTGTTTTTTGGTGCATGGGTCGAAATAGAAAATGAACAAGGTGAAGTGCTGAAGTTTCGCATTGTTGGCCCTGATGAGATTTATGACCGCAAAGATTATATCTCGATTGATTCGCCGATGGCGCGCGCATTATTGAAAAAACAAGTGGATGATGAGTTTTATGTTACAACTCCGCAGGGCAAAAAAGAGTGGTACGTTAACAGTATCAATTACCCTGGGGCTTCATAAATCCTCAGTAAAACGATAGTTCCTCGCTTCTCATTATTCAGATAAGGTTAATTATTGATTGTCTAAAGTGAATTTGTAGACTATAAATAAAAGTACTCAAGTAAAGCATTTCGCGCTTGAGTTGAATATTAGAAGGTAGTAGTTATGTCAAACGTAATACATCGCATAGTAAGTAATGCCGTGTTATTTACACTTTTAATGAGTGTGAGTTTGACTGTAATTGCTCAAGGTTTTGACGACCACGACCATTTATCCCCAACCGCAAACTATGTTGCTTGTGACATTCCTGACCAAGCTAATCTTGACGTTGACTTAGACACACACGTTGACGGGATCTCTATCAGGGTGCTTCAACCACTCCCTGAAAACATTTTATCACTTTATGTGAGTACCACTTTCGTACAACCTTTTAGCTATGCGTATCAGCGTGGACCACCGGCTTATTTTATTTAATTTATCGCTTAAAAACTTGATTAAATTTAATAACATAATTGGTGATTACTATGGCTAACTTTAAAGAACTTCGTACTCAAGACATTTCTAAAGGCGTTTTATCTCACACTTACCGTGACACTCAGCCGTTAATTGATTTAACGTCTCCGGCTTTGAAAATGGTCAATAATTTTACTCAAAAAGACCCGCTACGTGCTCATTTTGAAACCAGCATTGTTGATGCATTAAAACAGATCACTAGCCAACATACAGACTTTATTTTAGTAGTAGATGACAAAGAAAAATTACTTGGTATAGCATCTAGTGCGGATCTACAAAGCTCAAAAATTATGATTTTAGCACAGCGCTTAAATGTACCTCGCAACGAAGTTAACTTACTTCATGTAATGACACCACTTAGCCACTTAACTGGCGTAAGTATGCAAAGCTTAAGCTATGCTTGTATTGGTGATGCACTACAAACAATGGAACAAAACGGTATTATGTTTTTACTGGTTACTACCGCACATAATGAAATTTGTGGTTTAATTTCAGCTCGAGAAATTGCTAAAACATTACAAATTCCGTTACATATCACACCTATCGCGCACAGTTTTAGTGAAGTAATGCAACATATTGAACACCCCCATTAAGCACTGATACATGTTTAATTGAACCACCTCTTTAAAAGGCCTTAAAGTATATAAATAGCATACTTTAAGGCCTTTTTATTAAGCCCTGCTGTGATATTATTCAAGCAATTAATTACGCCAAAACTATCGTTCTGGTCTTCAAATTGTTTAATAAGGTTTTTGCATGAGCAATATCTCTGCACGTTTAGCCACTGAGCTGAATGCTCAAGAGCAACAAGTTATAGCTGCTACAAAATTACTCGATGAAGGTTCAACAGTGCCTTTTATTGCCCGCTATCGTAAAGAAGTAACGGGTGGTTTAGACGATACCCAATTACGATTGTTAGAGCAGCGTTTATCGTATTTAAGAGAGCTGGAAGAACGTAGAGCCTTCATTCTTTCGACGATTAAAGCGCAAGATAAACTCACCACCAGCTTAGCTGCCGATATTAATAATGCGGACAGCAAGACTGAACTTGAAGATTTATATTTACCTTACAAAGCTAAGCGCCGCACTAAGGGACAAATTGCTATTGAAGCTGGTCTTGAGCCGTTAGCGAATGCTTTATTTAATGATGCTTCTTTAGATCCTGAGCAACAAGCCGCTGGCTACCTAAATGCAGAAGCCGGCTTTGCTGATGAAAAAGCAGTTCTGGATGGCGCTAAATTTATTTTAATGGAACGCTTTGCTGAAGATGCCAAGCTGCTCGCCAAATTTCGTAGTCACATCAGTCAGCACGGTCAAATCGAAGCAAGCTTAATCAAAGGCCAAGAACAAGCTGGCGCTAAATACCGCGATTATTTTGAGCATCAAGAAGCGCTTAAAAAAGTGCCTTCGCACCGCGCTTTAGCTATGTTGCGCGCGCGCAACGAGGGTATTCTACAGTTAACAATCAACCCTGAGCCAAGTTCAGAAAACCCGGCCCATATGTGTGCCGTGATGATTGCCGATCATTACCGCCTTGATATTAACAACCAAGTAGCCAGCCCTTGGTTACTCACTGTCGTGCAGTGGGCCTGGAAAATTAAGCTAGGCTTACATTTAGAAAACGAATTTTTAGCAGCCATGCGTGAAAAAGCCGAAACAGGCGCTATCGATGTGTTCGCTAAAAACTTAAAAGACTTACTTATGGCTGCCCCTGCTGGGCCTCGCATAACATTGGGCCTAGATCCTGGTCTGCGCACTGGCTGTAAAATTGCCGTTGTTGATAGCACTGGTAAGTTATTAGCCACACAAACTATCTTCCCACATGCACCACAAAATCATTGGGATAAATCAGTACGAACGCTAGAGCAGTTATGCCGCCAACATAAAGTCGAACTAATCGCTATTGGTAACGGCACCGCTTCACGCGAATCAGACAAACTGGTTGCTGAATTAATCAAAGCAAATAGCGAGCTAAAACTCAATAAAATTATGGTCAGTGAAGCTGGCGCATCGGTGTATTCAGCATCAGAATTTGCTGCTAATGAGTTTCCTGATTTAGATGTGTCGTTACGTGGTGCGGTTTCAATTGCGCGTCGCTTACAAGATCCACTGGCTGAACTTGTGAAAGTGGAGCCTAAGTCAATTGGTGTAGGTCAATATCAGCACGATGTATCACAAAGCCAACTAGGGCAAACTCTGACTTCTGTTGTTGAAGATTGTGTGAACTCGGTAGGTGTAGATTTAAATATGGCCTCAGTGCCATTGCTTGCGCGTGTTTCAGGGTTAAATAAAACCTTAGCGCAAAATATTGTTAATTATCGCGATGCTAACGGTTCATTCACTAAACGCTCAGAGCTAAAGAAAGTAGAGCGTTTAGGGCCAAAAGCATTTGAACAAGCCGCCGGTTTCTTAAAAATTAGTAATGGCAGCGACCCACTTGATAAATCATCAGTTCACCCGGAAGCTTACCCTATCGTTAAACGCATTTGTGAACAAAATAGTCTCGATGTAAATAACCTAATTGGTAACTCAGAGCTGCTGAATAAGTTAGTTGCCAATGACTACATTGATGATAAATTTGGCTTACCAACGGTTACCGACATCATCAGTGAACTTGATAAACCTGGACGCGACCCTCGTCCTGATTTTAAAACAGCAGAGTTTAAAGCAGGTGTTGAAAAAATCAGTGACTTAAAGCCAGGGATGATTTTAGAAGGCGTGGTTTCAAACGTAGCTAACTTTGGTGCTTTTGTTGATGTGGGTGTACACCAAGATGGTTTAGTACATATTTCAGCGATCACTAATAAGTTTATCTCTGATCCGCGTGAAGTAGTTAAAGCGGGTGATATTGTAAAAGTAAAAGTAGTGGAAGTTGACGCTGCCCGTAAACGTATTAGTTTTACCATGCGTTTAGACGATGACATTGATACCAGCAATAAACCTGCTCCATCAGTCAATCAAAAGCCGCAAGCTAATAATCGTAACAATGCTCAGCAACCTCGCGCTGCAAAACCAACACGTGATACCGGTAATGCAATGATGGGTAATGCTTTTGCAGACGCCTTCGCAAATGCAAAAGTGAAAAAATAACGCTTAAGCAAAAACGCCACAAACTCAGTTTGTGGCGTTTGCAATTCTGCTATTTAAATCTGATTTAAAAGTAATAACGTAAGGTCGCTGCAATATCTGCATACTCATCAACGTAACGGTATGAAGCACCTAAAATTGCTTTTTCAGTCAAGGTGTAATTAAAACCCGCTTTTAAAACAACGTTATTGTCACTTTCTTCATCATGTAAACGCTCGTAACCTAAGCCTGCATTTACTTCGAATTTATCCGTGACTAAATGCCTAACTTGCACATTAGCAGAGAGGATATCAGCACTATCTGAGTCCGAGTAAGCTGATTCTGACGATGAGAATACTTGGCCATTAAACCTTTCTTCGACTAGGTTTATGAAGTCAGTGCTGTACTTCAGTCTACCTAGATTGATACTGTAATCTAAATTGGTAACTGCAGATAAACGTTGAATATAACCCGCACTGAGCTCTAATCTAGTAAATTCAGCGTCTAGCTTTCCTTCAGTGTATAACTGTGACGTTCCTACATACTCACCGTTTTGAAAGATATCACGATAATCCTCAGAGACACTATTTGACAGATCATCTGATGTGCTTGCATATAAACCGGTTAGATACCAATTACTACTTACTTGCTTGCTAAGCTTAACTGCATAACCATCAAAGCTAAGTTCATCCAAGTCATCTACGTCCATTTTTGCATAGCCAACTTCGACATAGTCATAACTTAAGCCAGCCGTTTCATTCGCCACCGCTGTTATTGAAAAAAGTGATAAAGCACCTGCGATTACTGCATATTTCATTTAATTGTCTTCCATAATAAAAATCGTAGGGAAAATAGCAGTTACAGTAATATTTCACAATTAATTGCATACATCTTTAGGTAAATAAATGTGAATAACCACACTTAAAAAATGATTTATTTGGATTTAAATTGAGGAAACACATATTACGAGGGAGCAACTATATGGTTGCAGAAAAGCCAGACTGTCCATAAGGCGAGGTGGCGGCTTGATAAAACTGCGCAATGCGACCTGCACGCTGCTCAACTTCAATATCGCGCTTAGCCGTTGCGGTTTCTGATTCAGCAGTAGTTGCAACTTTCTCATCCTTTGTTAATTCGTTATCTACTTTGAACGATGCTGATTGCGTACTGCTTTCATCATCACTGTCTATATTACTAAGCTCTGCTTGCGCTGCAGCGAGCTTTTGAGTGGCATCAGCAGCAATCGAACGATCAGCACCAGAAGGCTCTGCCGGCGCTAAAGCTGCAGCACGTACCGTTTGCATTTTCTCTATTGTAGCTCGCGGGTCACCTGCTATTTCAGCAACGTCAATTTGTACTTCGCCGCCAACAGCGTAATTGGTACCATCAGGTCCACGTTGGTACTCATAACTTGGCGAACCTGCGTGTTGACCACCAACTGATGAATGAGCTTGCTCATGAATACGTACTTCAGTATCACGCGCTTTTAACTCTTTAATTTGCTCAGCGTCTTGTTGCTCTTGCTGAGCTACTTGCTCTTTTTGCTTTGCCTCTTTCTCTTTATCTTGTTGTTGCTGTTCATTTTGCTCTGGATTTTGCTCTGCATCTCCCTGCTGACGCTCTTGAATTACTTTTTCGTCGGCAAGTTTACCCTTGGCATCATAAGTGCCGGTATCAGTTGTACCGGGTTGTTTAGTTTTTTCATTATCACCGAGCGCTTTGTTTTCAGCATTAGTCGGTTTTGTAGCTGCAGGTGGCGGGATAACTTCCCGAAGTTGGTTGTCACGCCGAGCGGTTTCCGTATAAACATTTGCGGTGTTTATATTAATATTTGGAAATGGCGTGACAATGTTCATGGCAAATTAAACACGAATATCAATCAAAGTCCCCAGTACTTCGTCCGCGGTTTGAATTGATTGCGTATTGGCTTTGGCATTAAACTCTTCGACCTTTAAATTGACCAAGGCTTCATCAATACGTGGTGGTTGTGACACAGGAGCGGTTACCGCTTCTTCCGGACGAGCAGCTTGCAGCTGGCGCTGTTGGGCAAGCTGAGCGTCGTCTTGTTGCTCAATGCTGGCGCGATTTATTTCTGCGCTGGCTTTTTCTATACCCTGACTGGCACGATTAAAACCTTCAACACCGTTATTAAACACAGATCCGATTGGCATACAACACCTCCACCAATGATATATTGGTTAATTATCGCTCATAAAACAGTCAAAATAAAGCTTTACTACAGAGTTTTTCAAACCACCGTAAAGTTACTTTTCAAAGCATTGATTTGACGGCAGATAAAAACTCTTTTTTATGGGATATAAAAGGTGCGTGTGACGCTTTATCGATCACTTCATACTCAAAATCGTGTTTTAAAACTTTCATTTTGGTTACTGCGCGATACGGTACCAATGCATCTAAACGGCCAAATACAGCACGGATCGGCACTGGACAACAGGCAAAAGCATCGCGTAAATCATCTTGCTGTAAAATATCCAAACCAGCAGTTAATGCACACTCTTGTGGAGCCGGAAATTCATTGAGTAACTGTTTAAGTTGTTTAATATCATCTCGGGCATTTTCACTGCCCATCGCCTGTATTGCCAAAAAGCGATCGATGGTTTTCTCGCGATGAGTGACTAACTGCTCTTTAAATGCAGCTAATACATTTGCTTTTATTCCTGGCCAATCATCGCCTTCAGCAAATAATGGAGTTGCAGCAACTAATATCACTTTCGCGACTTTTTCAGGCCAGTGCTTTGCAATATAAAGAGCAAATAAACCACCTAAAGACCAGCCCATTAAGGTAGTGTTTGGCTGTAATTGATTGCTTAATTGTAATGCAGCGGCATGCAAAGTATACGGCTTTGGCGATGTTTGATTATTACCGTAACCGGGTAAATCAACACTGCGTACTGTATCGTTATGCATAAATTGAAGCTCCGGCAAGATCAACTGCCATACGCCTTGATTCATCCCCCAACCATGTAATAACACCAGCTCATTTTGCATTTTTTATAACCTTGCTCCAAACTTAGCGCTCATAATAGCGTTTGAGGGAATGAATGCAATGACTGCTTTTCATCAATGTTTTCAACAGCTGGGCGATTGGTTTTTTCCTTCTTTTTGTGTGCAATGCCAAAGTATTATCCGTACCAAACATAGTTTATGCGAACATTGTTTAGCTGATTTGCCGCTATTAGATATAACCACACATGCTAATTTACTGTATCGCCCAGATGTGGTTGAGTTATTTCCTGATTGCCAATTCGATTACCTGTTCGCTTGCGCGTGGTATCGTCCCCCTTTTGATGGTTGGCTCACGCAACTTAAATTTAGTAACCAGATTCATTATAAAAACGCATTGTCGTTAATTATTAGCCAACAACTGACTGTTAGTAAAAAAAATAGCGAAATATGGCCAGATTTATTTATTATTTTACCTCTACATCAGCAGCGTTTTTTAAAGCGAGGCTTTAACCAAGTATCACAATGCTGGTTGCCATGTTTAGTAAATGAAAATATTGATTCTCAGAGTTTACAGCGTACAAAGAAAACCCAAGCACAGTCATCACTTAGCAAAGCTAAACGAGTAAAAAACTTACATGGCGCATTTATATGTAATACCGATATGAGCGGAAAAACAGTTGCTATCATTGATGATGTGATGACAACAGGAGCAACTCTTAATGCAGCTACCGTCGCCCTTAAAAAGGCTGGTGCTAAGCAAGTTTGGGCATTTGTAACCTGCTTAACACCATTAGGACATTAATACTTAAGCTAATTAATTAATCGGCATTCGCTCTAAATGTGTGACCAAAAAACAATGCATTGCTCAATAAACGACTGGTGCCGTACCAATAGCCCCTAAATATCGGATCATCTGTCATACCAATCACACTGCCACGACCATACGAATGTGCCACTAAACCAGCCGCTCCCGCTACTTGCTCAACATTCACATCATCGGTAAAGCCAGCTAGTAATGGCTTTTGCGTATACTGCAACACATTTACAAATGGTGCAGCAGACATTTCAAGTAACCAAGTACTATTTTTAAATACTGGTAAGGTGTCACGCTGTAATGAAAAAGTAAGTGGGTGCGTTAAATCGGCTTTAGTATTAAATATCGCTCCAGCAATACGTTGACGCCCAGCTAGATGATCTTTATCACCATAGTTTAAGCCATCCGTTTTGAAGGCGCTGGCAACATCTCGGCGTGATAAATAACTGGTTTTTAATAGTTGTTGATCGACTAAAAACTTAGCCCCACCTTTGTGGCCCCAAATAACTCCACCTTTACGTACCCAAGTTTTAATTGCTATTTTGTCAGCATCTGAAAGCTTATTGTAATTTCCATGAGCCAAAACAATGTGGCTATAATCACTAAGTTCAAGATCACCAAAACGTTCCATTTCCACAATGGTAGGTGCCACACCAACAAAGCGATCTAAGTAATACCACACTTCACCTACTTCATATTGACTAGTCCCTTGGCCACCAACGAGTAATACTTTCGGTGCTTTAACTACCGCTAACGTCCGCGAGCCTAAATCGACACCCTTTGCCGTTAAGCCAGAAGTAATAGGCGTAATCGCAATACCAAACTCATTTTGTGCACTATTTAATAACGACACCCATTGCGGATTTTTTTGAATCCCAGCAGGAATAATAATACTACCCGCAGCAAATTCCTGTGTACTTGCAAGCGATTTAGCTGATAAAGGGCTGAGCGCCACACGAGCTTGCACACCTTGCTGTAATAATTTATTAAGCATTTTCGGAGCTAAATAATTATCCCATTTAAAGCCAAACGCATACTGTGCATCTAACTCAGCAAATTGTGGTTTTTCAGGCTGTTGCCATGCATTTTTACTAACGTCTAAGCCCCAGCCACTTTTAATTGCTGCAAACTCCAAGTTAAAAGCATGGGCTAACGTCCAGCCGGATACATCATAAAAAGTGTTATCAACAAAACGCTTTTGCTCACTAAAAATGGCTTTAACTAAGCGATATTGCGGCTGGGCTAATGGCACAAAATAACTTTTCGCAGAAAAATTCTTACCATCCGCTTTTACTGCTTTATTAAGTGGATAAGCTTTGATCTGATGCTGTTTCAATAAATCTAAAAAAAGTGCGCTACGTGTTGTATCTGCACCGCCTTGCACTACATAACCTTTATAATCTTCATCACTAGCAAGCTCTATAGCATTATTGTAAAAACTAGCTTGGTAATCGAGTAATGCTTGGCGATTATCTATCGCAGCCTGAAATGTAGATAGGCTCGTAAGCAGCTGGTTTTTAATCGTAAATGCAAAACTCAGCGGTCCATTTATGGTTTCTTGCAGATGACCACGAGAACTTGCTTGCTCAAATAAAATACCCACACCACCATTTACATCTGGATAAGTTGAACCTTTGCCATAGTAAAAATCATCAAAGCTTTCTTCGGTAAAATATAACGCGTTGTGTTCATCCAATGTTTTGGCATGATAGTTACCTATTGCCTTCGTGAGACTGACATTTTCATCAGGGGTGATCGGGTGCTTACGTGATGGAATACCTGGCTGAAAGAAAAAAGTGCTATTGGGACCCATTTCATGGAAATCAGTAAGAATATTGGGTTTCCAGTAATGAAACTTAGCAATACGAGCACGAGATTCAGGGTGTTGTAGCAGCAACCAATCACGATTTAAATCAAACCAGTAATGGTTAGTACGGCTACTTGGCCAGCTTTCAATATGCTCCCGAGTTTGTGGATCAGACGATAAGTTCATACCGCGATTACTATTCGCCCAATTCGCAAAGCGTGCTAAACCATCGGGGTTTAATGAAGGATCGAGTAAAATAACCGTGTTATTTAATAGCGTATCAATTTCTTTACCTTGCGCCGCAGCTAAATAATAAGCCACTAGCAAGGCTGAATTACTACCAGAAGATTCATTGCCATGAACGCTATAACCCATCCAAACGACCGCTGGCTGATCGGTTTCTTTGGCTTTTTCTGGATCGGCTAAACGCGCCAAGTGCGCCTTACGTGTTTGCTCCACATTCGCCAACTTATCAGCTGCGGTGATAGTTAGCATAACGAGCGGGCGCTGCTCATGGGTACGACCAATGACTTCAAAATTAATACGGTCACTTTTTTGTGCCAATATTTCCATATAACGAACGAGTTGATCATGACGTACGTGCCACTGCCCGACTTCATAGCCTAAAACCTGCTCTGGAGTGGGAATAGTTGGATCAAATTTCACATCATCATTGAAATAATATGAAAGCGGTTGTGCTAAACAAGAAAAGCTTAGCAATAGTGTAAAGATTGTTATTATCAAACGCATAGAAAACACTCAGTAAATGATCAATGTTTGCACGCTACCATTGCTTAAAATAGATGCCAAATTTTTACGCTCAACACTGGCGACAACGCGATGAGCGGAGTATGATAACCAGTATCCGAGTAATTTAGTCAAGTATAGTTGTTTTATGATTTCTATTTCCGAAACCGCACAATCGCATTTTGCAAAATTATTAGCTGACCAAGCTGAAAAAACAAATATTCGCGTATTTGTTGTTAACCCTGGCACATCACAAGCGGAATGTGGTGTATCTTACTGCCCTGAAGATGCAGTAGAAGCCACCGATATTCGTCTTCCTTTTAACGGCTTTGATGCTGTAGTTGACACAGAAAGCGCGCCATTTTTAGAAGAAGCTGAAATTGACTTCGTTACCGACAAAATGGGCACTCAGTTAACACTTAAAGCCCCCAATGCTAAAGCCCGTAAAATCGGTGATGACGCAGGACTTAACGAACGTATTCAACACATGTTAGAAACAGAGGTTAACCCTCAGCTTGCTAACCATGGCGGCCAAGTAAGCCTTGTAGAAGTAACTGCTGAAGGTATTGCTGTTCTTCAATTTGGCGGTGGCTGTAATGGTTGTTCTATGATCGATGTCACACTAAAAGAAGGCATTGAAAAAGAAATGATTGCTAAGTTCGATGAAATCACCGGTGTTGCTGATATTACTGATCACAAAGCTGGCGATCATTCTTACTATTAATAGTAGGCAGTCATGCTAAAGCCGCTGATATATCGCTTAGGTTCAGAGCCTAAGCTCAGTTTAAAGCGCTTTTTACGCGGCTTAGCACTGTTTGTGCTAGCCGTGATATTAATCACCCTCGGCTATTATAGCCACTACAGCTTACAAATCATCGGCTTAGTAATTTTAGCCATCGCACTATTCTTCGCCGCTTGGGGCTACTTAGGTATCTTTGCTAATCGCTTTTCGCAGGTATTAGACAGAAAAGATTCCCGTCCAGAAGAAGATCCTGATCTTTGGAAATAGCCAAAGCTCTAGGTTCTATCAAAATACTGCCATGAAAAAGCACTCATCAACAATACCTATTTAATTTGTCTTACTTTATTTCAGTTGTTGCGGGAGCCTGAGTTTATGGAGAGCGAACCGACGACCTTCGGGTTATATAGCAACATCAAGATCTTCACTGAATTTCAGGCATAAAAAACACTCATATAGAGTGTCTATTCATTCTTAATTTTTATTTCAGTTGGTTGCGGGTGCCAGTGTTTATGGAGAACGAACCGACGACCTTCGGGTTATATAGCAACATCAAGTATTCACTGAATTTCAGGCATAAAAAAACACTCATATAGAGTGTCTATTCATTATTACTTGATTTCAGTGGTTGCGGGAGCCTGAGTTTATGGAGAGCGAACCGACGACCTTCGGGTTATATAGCAACATCAAGATCTTCACTGAATTTCAGGCATAAAAAAACACGCTTTAGGCGTGTCGATTCATTATTACTTGATTTCAGTGGTTGCGGGAGCCAGAATTTATGAAGAACGAATCGATGACCTTCGGGTTATGAGTAGCCCAATTTTTGCACTCACTGAATTTTAGACATAAAAAAACACTCATATAGAGTGTCGATTCATTATTACTTGATTTCAGTGGTTGCGGGAGCCAGAATTTATGAAGAACGAACCGACGACCTTCGGGTTATGAGTAGCCCAATCTTTGCACTCACTGAATTTTAGACATAAAAAAACACGCTTTAGGCGTTTCGATTTAATAGAACTTGTTATTTCAATGGTTGCGGGAGCCGGATTTAAATAGATGGCCTTTGCTGGCTAATATAGAGCTGAGACCGACGAGCTATTTATTTCACTGAATTTTAGACATAAAAAAACACTCATATAGAGTGTCGATTCATTATTACTTGATTTCAGTGGTTGCGGGAGCCGGATTTGAACCGACGACCTTCGGGTTATGAGCCCGACGAGCTACCAGGCTGCTCCATCCCGCGCCTGAAATTGCAGATTTATTTATAGTTGCTATACATGACAACTTGGCTTCCAATAAAAATTGGTTGCGGGAGCCGGATTTGAACCGACGACCTTCGGGTTATGAGCCCGACGAGCTACCAGGCTGCTCCATCCCGCGCCTGTATATTTTAAGTCTATCGACTAGTGATTTTTAACTCTCACCTAGAGTTTACAGTAACCGCTTCTTAAAAAGAATTGGTTGCGGGAGCCGGATTTGAACCGACGACCTTCGGGTTATGAGCCCGACGAGCTACCAGGCTGCTCCATCCCGCGCCTGTAATTTCTTTTTCAACGGTTTCGCGTTATTTGCGAGCCTGTTTCGAAGAGAGCGCTATAGTATAGGAATCATATTATAATGCAACAGTTAAACTGCCTAAAGCTGTTCAACCGAACAAAAAGCAAACAAACAGAGTAATTAAAGCGCTCTTTGGTGTGGACTGATCATTTTTTGCCACTCCCAATCAGGGTGACCCATCACTATAAAGTCAGGGTTCTCTGTACTCTCACGCTGATTGTAGGTTAATGGATTAAATTCAGCATCAGTAATACAGCCACCTGCTTCTTCAACAATTATTTGCGATGCTCCCGTATCCCACTCACCTGTTGGCCCTATCCGTAAAAAACAGTCAGCTTTACCCTCAGCAACAATACATGCTTTTAAAGAGCATGAACCTACAGCAACTGTTGTAAACTGCGCGTTCAAGTATTGACTAACAGCTTCAATTTTTTGACGACGACTAACAGCCAAAGTTAAGTTATCTGGAGTGGCAACATTGATCTGCTGCTCTACGCCATCGACACGCTTAAATGCACCATTTTGATAACTGGCAAAATAAGTTGTCTCTTTCGCTGGCCAATAAATCACCCCAAGCACTGGGCGATTGTTTTCAATCAAAGCGATATTTACCGCAAAGTCGCCGCTTTCTAAAATAAACTCACCGGTACCGTCCATTGGATCGAGTAACCAATAGCGCTGCCAATCTTGCCTATCCGCTAAAGCAGGGATTGGTGTTTCTTCTGACATAATAGGAATATCTGGCGCTAGTGCTTTTAATCCAGCAACTAACACATCGTTAGCGGCTAAATCGGCTTTAGTGACAGGTGTGTGATCTGACTTTTCTTGCTGGCCAATATCATCTTTCTTGTAAATAGCCATAATCGCAGCACCAGCGCTTTGCGCAAGCTCAATACATGGCTCAAGTAATTCAATCATTCGCAGCTCCTGATTCTAAATGCTTAGTTAATAATAGCAAAGCTGCAACGCTTCGTGCTTCGGTGAAGTCTGATTGTTGTAATAATGACTGCCAATCGGTTAATGGCCACTTAACAACCACTAATGGTTCTGGCTCGTCCCCAACTAAAGTTTGCGGATAAAGTTGTTGCGCAAACAATATGTGCATAGTCGCATTAAAGTAACTGGGTGCCATTGAAACCACTTTAAGTGGCTGAAGTTGCTCAGCACCAAAGCCAACTTCTTCTTTTAATTCTCGGTTTGCTGCTTGTTCTGGTGTTTCACCAGGATCAATTAAGCCTTTTGGGAAGCCTAGTTGATAATCATTAGTGCCAGCACAATATTCTCGTACTAACAGTAATTCATTATCAGCTGTTAATGGCACTATCATTACAGCCCCTCGGCCACCGCCGCGGATCCGTTCGTATTGACGCTGTTCGTCATTTGAAAATTTTAATTCAAGTGATTCCACCGTAAATAATCGGCTTTTAGCAACAACTTCGGTGCGAAGAATTTGTGGTGGTGTTGGGTGCTTTTTCTGTGTCATTGGCATTAATTTGCTATCATGGCAGTTAGTTCAATAATAAACCCTATAAGATGAAATTCCTATGTTAAATTGGTCAAAAATCGATACTGTGCTGCTAGATATGGATGGCACTTTGCTCGATCTCCATTTTGATAATCACTTTTGGCTGACAGTGATCCCTGAGCAACTCGCTATCGCAAAGAATATTAGTTTGGCACAAGCCCAAGCGGATATATTAAAACGCTATCAAGCCGTTAGCGGTCAAATCCAATGGTATTGCTTAGATTACTGGGAACAACAACTTAATTTACCTATTATGGAGCTAAAATATCAGCATCAGCACCTCATTAAAATGCGTGAGGATGTACCAGCATTTTTAACGTCGTTGCGAAAAGCGGGTAAAGAGTTGATTTTACTTACCAACGCACACCCGGAAAGTGTCATGCTCAAGTTTGAAAAAACCAGTATTGATAACTATTTAGATGGTGTGGTGTCGACTCATCAATATGGTGTGAGTAAAGAGCAGCAAAGCTTATGGCAGCAAGTACAACTCGATTTAGGTTTTGATAAGCAGCGTACGCTGTTCGTTGACGACAGTTTAGCGGTACTAAACGCCGCAAAAGAATATGGTATTGGCCATTTATTGGCGGTTGCAAACCCAGATAGTAAACAACCGCACAATGAAATCAGTGACTATTTGAGCGTCACTGATTTTCGTGACATGCTGCCTTAATTTTTAGGGTAGCGAGCCTCTAAGCCTTGATATACAAGCTTTGCAAAATCAGCATGTTCCGTATTCAGGCTTTTAACGACCTCAACTAAATGCTCGTTATCTTCTTTGCCATGCCATTCTTTAATGTAGCTACCATCTTTATAACCATGATCTTGGCGGAAAAAATTAAGCGTATTTTTACCTACATAGCCTCGATATAAATCATCAATATCCATACCTATTTGCGCCATACATCCAGCGAAGGCTGCGGCGTTAAAGGTTTTCTCAGCGACGGCTGACGCGGCGAGAATTTCTAACGTTTGTTTGAAATCATCAGCTTGTTGCGGTGCACTTAACTGTTGTTCCAACTGCTTAGCAAGCTCTAAATAACTGGTCTCACCATCAATGCGTAACGATAAACCGAAGTGAAAAATATCAACCAATTCTAAAATAACTTGCTCGGTATCTGGAGTTTGCTTTTTCCACCATTTCCAACCGTAATGATCAAGCATTTCAGCGCATTCAACCCAAATAGCGCGATACCATTCAAAGCCTTGGCTAAACCATTGATCATGAACTTTGGTGTTCATGGCATTTTGCATTTCTAGCATCACCACGAGTTTATTTAAATTGGCAGACATATCTCTTCCGGTTACTATTTTAATTGCTGTAATAATACAGGTATACCCAAACCACCTCAAGATGCAGAATTCAGCGTTTCACAGGAGCTTAATATCAAGGCGTTACTTTGCAACAATGGCAGTCCCTTTTAAGAAGCAACAACGATGAGAGTAAGTGCCTGTGAAACGCCCAACGGGTTGGTTTAAAAGCGATTTATACTGCGTTATTGATTTTAACAATAGAACCACTATTCCTTGCAATCAATGCCTTGCCTAAATCGCTTGTAATTCCAACTGAAACTCGCATCTTGAGCTGATTTGGGTATTAACTGAGATCTAATGAAATTATTTCTCCACTTCGCCTATCTTATATGTAACGCGTTTAAAAATTATTAGAGACTTACATGTTAAAAGCAATCCTACTCGCTTGTTCAATCGCAGTTACTGCATCAGTGACTGCTGCAACAGCCACAAATATTGCAAATCAGGCTGAAAAAGTTAGTCCGCTGTTGCCCGGCTTAACAGTGCCAGCAATCACACTGAAAGATAAAACCGGTAAAAATGTTGTTTTAGCTGAACGTTTTGCTGAAAAAACAACGGTGCTTATCGTATACCGTGGTGGTTGGTGCCCATATTGCTCTAAGCAATTAGCGAATGTGCAAAAAATTGAAGCAGAACTGACTGAGTTAGACGCACAAATTATCGCGGCTTCACCCGATAGCCCAGAAAAATTGGCTGAAACTAAAATAGATTCACCAAACTATCAGTTACTTTCTGACGATAGCCTATTGCTAAGCCAAGCGCTTGGTTTAGCATTTTACCTTGATGATAAAACCGCGACTATTTATCGTAATAAACTAGGGGTAAATTTTGTTTCTCTTGAAGGTAAAGCGAAGGTAGCCTTACCTGTACCGGCAGTCTTTGTTATTGATAAACAAGGTTTAGTGCATTTTCAATATGCGAACCCTAATTATAAAGTTCGCTTAACTGAAAGCTTACTATTGGCTGCAGTAAAATCTGTATCTGAGCAATAGCGTAATTAGCAGGGGGCTTTAACCCTCTGCTTACCTACCTGTAGTAAATTCTTGCCATGAATTAATCAGATCAACAAAATCTTCAAAACCACAGCCACTACTTAAACCATTTTCCTCGAGCATAAGCTCATCATCTTGATAAGCAAATAAATCTTCAGAGTCTTGGTGCAAGGCATGGGCTTCAAAAATGGCTTCATCTTTATTTAAGATCAAATCAATTTCTTGGCCCTGTAGCGTTAACGGCTCAAAACTACTTGATACTGAGGCTATTAAAGCTTGTACCATAGCAATTTTGTCTTTGCCGATCTCTTCATTTAACCAACGGCCAATAACCGCATGTTCACTGCTAATTTTAATCCGCAGGCCACTTATTGGATCGCGTATAAATTGGTATTCCATAACTTTACCTAAATACAACTAATGATCGGGATTATACCCTAGTCAGTGCTGAATAAATAAAGCCAGTGACAAAAATAGCGCTAAAAAGCGCTATTCTTTGAAGTGATACAGCTACCGATAAGATCTAAACCGCGCGGCATCAATGATTGCCCAAATATAGACGATCGGCAGTAATATAAAACCAATCGCAACATAAATAAGCGCGCCACTAATAACCCACGCTAGGAAGAAACCAATTGCCGCCATAATCCGGCCTTGAACTAACTGCCCTAAACCTGGGAAAAATATATTACAAATCGCTGCGATAACATTACCGCCTGAACCTTGCTCTGCCATGTTAACCTCAATTATTAATTTAATTTTATTCTTATCTACTTACATTCTTCATGCCAATTATTTAGTTATTAAAAATCAATATGTTAAAATCAACGGTAATACGAAGAACTAGCTAAAATCGTGATTTTTACTAAATATAAGTCAAATTGGCGATATCACTTCACACCATTGATCTAGCTTAGCTAAAAAATGACTATAAATGAATCATTAAGTTTTTAAAGCCTTTAGACTATGTATTAAATTAACTGGTTATAAAAACAGTATTTTATTTAGCCTAACAAAAACACCTGTTATACTGCTTTTAATATTGATTGAAAAGGCGTGATGATGGACGTTTCAGAATTACTCGACGGTTTAAATGATAAACAACGGGATGCAGTTGCAGCCCCACTCCAAAATATGCTGGTGCTTGCTGGCGCAGGCTCTGGGAAAACTCGAGTACTCGTTCATCGTATCGCATGGTTAATGCAGGTTGAGCAAGCCTCCGCTTATAGTATTTTTGCAGTAACCTTTACCAATAAAGCAGCTAAAGAAATGCGCACGCGCGTTGAACAAGCCCTTCAAGCACCAGTAGGTGGTATGTGGATTGGTACTTTCCATGGCTTATCACACCGTATATTGCGTGCCCACCATCGCGAAGCAAACTTACCAGAAGCGTTTCAAATTTTAGACTCTGATGATCAACTTAGAATGATCAAACGCTTATTAAAAGCCATGAATATTGATGACAAAAAATGGCCTGCAAAACAGTTTGGCTGGTATATCAGCGCCAAGAAAGATGAAGGTCTGCGCCCCAAAGATATCCAAGCTTACGACATCAACGAACAAATGATGCTTAAAGTTTACACCGCTTATCAAGAAGCATGTGATCGAGCCGGATTAGTTGATTTTGCCGAAATCTTATTACGTAGTTTTGAAGTACTAAAAAATAATCCAACCTTACTACGTCACTACCAGCAACGTTTTGCCCATATGCTAGTAGACGAGTTTCAAGATACCAACACCATTCAATATGCATGGCTTAAATTATTAGCCGGCGATACCAACAGCATCATGATCGTAGGTGATGATGACCAAAGTATTTACGGTTGGCGTGGTGCTAAAATTGAAAACATTAAGCGCTTTTTGACCGATTTTAAAGCCGAAACTATTCGCCTTGAACAAAACTATCGCTCTACTGCCACGATTCTAAAAGCGTCTAATGCACTTATTCAAAATAACTCAGACCGAATGGGTAAAAGCCTCTGGACTGATGGCAATGATGGTGAACCTATTTCTGTTTATGCCGCTTTTAACGAATTAGACGAAGCGCGCTTTGTAAGCAGCAAATTACGCAGCTGGTTAAACGCTGGTAATGCCCTACAAGATGCGGCGATTTTATATCGTAGTAACGCGCAATCGCGGGTACTTGAAGAAGCGATGTTACAAGAAGGCTTGAAGTACCGCATTTACGGCGGTATGCGCTTCTTTGAACGTCAAGAAATTAAAGATGCGCTGGCATATTTACGGCTCGTAGGTAATCGTCAGGATGATGCAGCATTTGAGCGAGTGATTAACACTCCTGCTCGTGGCATTGGCGATAAAACCTTAAGCCATATTCGCGATTGTGCGCGTAGCGAATCATTGCCATTATGGTACGCCGCCAAAGCCATCGTAGAACAACAACATTTATCAGGACGTGCGGCGACGGTTGTTACTAAGTTTGTTGAACTGGTAGAACATATTGAAGATAAAATTGGTGATCTCACTTTAGAAGAGCAAGCGAAATACGCTATTCAAACATCTGGTTTAATGGCGATGTATCAAGCAGAAAAAGGCGAAAAGGGCCGCGCCCGGGTAGAAAACTTAGAAGAGCTGATCAGCGCCTGTGGCCAATACGAACTCCCGGAAGATGAAGAGTTTAGCTCACCACTGCAAGGATTCTTGGCTTATACCTCACTGGAATCCGGTGATGGTCAAGCTGAAGAACATGAAGATGCAGTGCAAATGATGACGTTGCACTCAGCGAAAGGCTTAGAGTTTCCACTCGTATTTATGGTTGGTGTTGAAGAAGGCATGTTCCCATCTCAACAAAGTAATGAAGAATCAGGTCGGTTAGAAGAAGAGCGTCGTCTTTGTTATGTCGGCATGACTCGCGCCATGGAAAAACTCTATATTAGCCATGCCGAGAGCCGCCGTCTTTATGGTCAAGAAAAGTACCACAGTCCATCACGCTTTTTACGTGAAATGCCTGAAGATTGTATTGAAGAAATTCGTATTAAAACTCAAGTATCGCGACCACCCGCAGCAGGACGATTTAGCTCATCAGTAAGTCATGCCGTATTTGAAGAAAGTGGCTTTAGCTTAGGACAACACGTATTACATGCAAAATTTGGTATGGGAACGGTTATTAATTACGAAGGCAGTGGCGCTCAATCTCGCGTACAAGTGAATTTTGATGACTTTGGTAGTAAGTGGTTAGTAACTGTTTATGCACGACTACAAGCCATTTAACTCGTTAATAAGTAATATCCTACCGCAAATTGCCTATGCTAAACATAGGCAATTGCTACTCATTACTGGCGAACAAAACTGGTGTTATCAACAGGCTAATGAGTTACTCAAGCAACTTTGCCATCCGCTTGTTAAGGTATTATCAACTAGTGGCGAACTCACTGACAGTAGCTGGCCTGAACATACTCATCAAATTCTTGGCCAAGAATTTCAGCATGTTATTTATGACGGTTTTAGTGGCTTAGTGCCAGACAAATTTGCTGCTCTTAGTGGCACTGTTCAGGCTGGCGGTTTATTTATTGTATTGTTGCCAGAACTTGATGATTTACACTATTGGTGTGACCCAGCACTGACCGCCTTTCAATCATTTGCTCAACAACAACAGCAGAGTTATTTTAACCAACGCTTTGCACGCTTACTCCAGAGTAATTTGTATCTGCACCTCAGCCAACAATCAGGCTGGCAAACGTTACCAGAAACAAGCCAGCTAGCAGGTAAAATAAACCTAACTGAACAGCAATTTTGCATCGAGCAAATCATTAGAACTGCCAACGGTAGAGCCAATCGCCCTTTATTGATCAGCGCAGATCGTGGCCGCGGAAAATCGGCGGCTTTAGGGCTTGCTGCTGCAACACTTAACGATAAAAAAATACTCATTTGTGCACAGCAGTTTAACGCCCTACACAGCTGTTTTAAACACTTTGCCGCAGCACGAGGATTAAGCTATCAAACTCGGGATAAACAACTCGCCAACTTGCATTATATTGCACCCGATCAATTACTAAATGAACTACCTGACTGTGATGTATTGTTGGTTGATGAAGCTGCTGCGATCCCAGTACCATTATTAATTAAAATGCTCACGCATTATCCCCGCATTATATTTGCCAGCACTATGGTAGGTTATGAAGGGAATGGCCGCGGGTATACTTTAAAATTCAAACGTTACCTAGAGCAACATTATAAAAATATGCATAGTGTTACTCTAGAGCAACCAATTCGCTTCGCAGCGAATGATCCGCTAGAACAGCATATTTGTAATTTGTTAGCACTTGACGCCGATTATCAAGATATTACGCTAGACACCAGCGCTCTGCTCTATTCTGAACTGACTCCCCAACACCTTGCTGAAAATGAAGCACTACTGCGTCAAGTCATTGGGCTATTAGCATTAGCGCATTATCAAACTAGCGTGAATGACTTGCGCCACTTACTCGACGCGACAGAGCAACGCATCTTTGTATGTCAGCAACAAGGCGTTATTATTGCAGTATGCCTAATTGCGATTGAAGGCGGTTTAACCGCAGACTTGAGTCAACAGGTTGTTAGTGGTCAACGTCGCCCACAGGGGCATTTGATGGCGCAAACATTAGCACAGTTAAGTGCTAATGCTGACGTACTAACAAGGTTGTGTGCTCGTGTTGTGCGCATTGCTGTAGCTCCATCACAGCATAGTAAATGTATTGGTTCACAACTTATTGCTCATTGTGAACAGCAACTAGCATCAAGCTGTGACTGGTTTGGAGCCAGTTTTGGCGCTAATGCGAGCCTACTCAAGTTTTGGCAAATGGCGGGGTTTAGTTTAGTTAAACTAGGCTTTATGCAAGATAAAGCGACTGCAGAACATGCAGCTCTTGTGGCTAAAAGTTTAACTGATCGCAGCTCGCTAATTAAAAATCTGAAAACTGATTTTCAATCAGACTTTGCATTGCAACTACTTGATCATTTCAATCAGTTAGATCAACAATTAGTCGAACAAGTACTGCGTGACTGTGCTCAACATAACGCTGATAACATCCAAGATACACGTCTAGCTGCATTACTAACAACAGATTACCAAATTTTTACCATCAAACCTTTATTGTGGCGGACACTTTGGTGCACACCAAGCAGCTTATCTAATTGCGATGAAAATACCAAATGTCTTTTTATTAGACTAATATTACAAAACTGGTCATCACAAAAGGCACAAATAGTTTTACAGATCCGTGGTAAAAAATCACTCGATAAACTATTCAAACAGGCTGTTACTAATTGGTATGAACAATACTTACTTAAAAAATTACCTTAGCGTTCTTTTCTTCTTTTCATTTTCACATAGCAATTTCGCCTATGCCGAGAACAAGCCAGCGATAAAATTAGGCATGTCTACCGCGTTAACAGGACCTGCCAAACAAATTGGTGAACAACTTTACCTAGGTAGTAATATCTATTTTAACAAGCTAAATAAAAACGGAGGTATCAACGGAGCACACGTAGAATTAATAGTCGCCGACGATGGTTATGAACCAAAACGCGCAGTAAGTAATACTCGTCGCTTTATTTATCAAGACAAAGTAGATGCGCTATTCGGTGCAATGGGAACTCCAACAAGCTTTGCTGTTTTACCAATCCTTGAACAACTGCAAATTCCATATTTAATGCCTTACAGCGGCGCTAAATTTTTGCATTATCAGCCAACAATTAATGTATTCAACATAAGAGCTAGCTACGATGATGAAGCTGACGAGCAAATAAAATACCTAGTCGAAGAAAACAATCACACACGTATTGGGTTTTTAATTCAAGCAGATGAATTTGGTCTTGTAGTAGAATCTGGATTGCGAGAATCGCTCGCCAAACACAATCTAAAGCCAGTTAAAGTCGCTCGCTATCAACGAAATAGTAATGATATTAAGGGTGCTCTCAAAGCACTAAAAGCCAGCGGTGCTACTGCCATTTGCTTAGTCGGCACATACAAACCATTATCTGAATTTATAAATAGCGCATATGAACAACAGTTTATGCCTGACTACACCAGTATATCTTTTGCCTCAAGCAATGACTTATTTGCTCGCCTAAAATACCCCAGTAAACTTATGGCGACCGAAGTAATTCCTAACCCTAATAAATGTAACGCTTATTGGTGCACTGAATTCTTCAAAGATATGGCTGCAGCGCAAGTTAGCACACCTAGTCGTCTGCACTTTGAAGGCTATCTCAATGCAATGGTGTTTAGCGCCGCAGCACAACGCTGCCCGCAACCACTGCAACATAATTGTTTAATGCAGCGCCTAAATATTATTTTTAGTGAAGATAAACAAATAAACGCGTTATTCGTCAATAAAACTGATAAGAATAAGCATACTGTCTATCGCTCTGTGTTTTAACAAAATAGCTGCGCTTTCTAAATAATGTTCTATTATTAAGCTATATATTTAGGAGGTGAGGACACTATGGACTTAATTAATTTTAGAGTAGGCCAGAAAACAATTTCATTAAAAATTCTCGACATACTTTTAACTGAACGCTTTGAAGATAATTTAACCTCATTACCTAACGACAATAAAAGTTTTATTGGTGTTAAAGACTATATGGAAACCCCCACTCCAATATTTGATCTAGGTATTATTCTCAACAAACAATCAACACAAGATACCAACTTATCATTAGTGAATTTATTTAGTGAGTGGGAACAAAAACAACACGAATGGTTTTTCGCACTTGAAAATAGCATTAACCAAAATCAACCTTTTAACCACAACACTGACATTCAGCAATCTAACTTTGCAAAATGGTACAGCAGCTTTAAAACCGAAAATGAAGATCTTAAAGCAATTATAGAACGATTTAAGATCCCTCATGCACGCTTGTATAGTCGTGCTAATAAGCTAATTGAACTAGTAAAAAAAGGCAATCCAAAGCAAGCTCTTATTGACCTAAATATTGAGCGAAACAGCAATTTTATGCAATTAATTAGACTGTTCGAATCAGCCAAAGAACAAATTATTTTAGATTATAAACCAATCATCATTTTCACAACTAAAGATGGTAGAAACCCACATATAGGACTACTTGTTGATAAAGTCGAGGATAATATCAGTTATAAAAAAGAAGATATCAAGCCTTTAGATAAGCTAACAGATGTAGGTTTTGACATTGACCCGCAGACCAAAAATATGATGCGAGGATTAATAAAACTTGAGCATAAACATAGCGTACTCATAGACCCAAGTGCAATCTTTAGACCTGATCACTTAATGCATCAACATGCTGAAGAAACAGCAGAATATGGGTTGTTTTAGAAGTGCATTTTCTAGATAGCAGTTCCTTTTAAAGGGCGCTAGTTTCTCAAGATTAAAAATGGCGCACACATGTCAAAGGTTAACACTGACGGCTCGAAGCCATTAGCTTTCCTACAGACGTAAAAAAGCCGCTTCATTTCTGAAGCGGCTTTCTCAATTTGGAGCCTAGCAATGTCGTGGTGCCTACAGCGATAAAAAGTCACATAGCAAATGTATAGAGTAGGCTTTAGGCTCTTATTCTTTTTTACCTAAAACCTATTGCCTTTAACCTCGAACCTTCTTTTTACTTTATTCCAGACGTAAAAAAGCCCGACTATTGCTAGTCGGGCTTTCTCAATTTGGAGCCTGGCAATGTCCTACTTTCACATAGCAAATGCTACACTATCATCGGCGCTGTTTCGTTTCACTACTGAGTTCGGCATGGGGTCAGGTGGGTCCAAAACGCTATTGT
>NZ_JACJEV010000032.1:0-45193 GCF_014164235.1 Pseudoalteromonas sp. SG44-17
TCTAGGTTCTAGGTTCTAGGTTCTAGGTTCTAAAAAAGTTTAACCACAGAGTTCACCGAGAAGTGAATAAGAGTACAAAAATTTTTACTCTGTGCAGCGCAAAGCGCCTCTGTGTTCTCTGTGGTGAATAAAAAGATAAGTTGTGCTAGTTAGAGCCAGACAAATACCTAATTTAATCTCATGTTGGCATCATTTTGACAATCCTGACTACATTATTGAAACGCGGTTTGTTAGGTTGCTAGTTACTAAAGAAATTAACCACAGAGCACACCGAGTTCACCGAGTTCACCGAGAAGTAAATAAAAGTCCAAAAATTTTTACTCGGTGCAGCGCTAAGCGCCTTTGTGGTAAATAAAAAAGATAACTTGTACCTGTTAGGTAACAAGTAAATACAGATTTCGATTTTTCCGATAGCTTTATTCACCGTTGTTTTGTTGCAAAATTACAAGCCATAATTCCAGTTAGTTTAATTAACTGTTTACAAAAGCAGTTATTACTGGAATTATCACGATTTATAATAATTGCCGTTTTAGTGTATTATCAATTACTCAAATAGGAAGGCTGAGTCGCTATGCTATCTAAGGAATGGTGTTAAATTCAATTATGGTGTTACCTCGAAATCGAGATTATTTTCAGATATTTTTAGCCTCTCTATCACCAATGATTTTCGTGGTACTTTTACTTGCAGAGCTTGGGTTGGAATGGGTGTATTCATTATCAATTATTACTCTTTGCTACTTAGCTTCATTCATATTTTGGTTTAAGAACGGAACTAAACCAGCTGCGTGGATTAGCAAAGGGAAACTACATATTCGAGATGGTGTGTTCGGTACTGATGTTATTTATAAAGACCGACTAGAATCCATGCGTTATGAAATTGGCCATAAGCGTGCTGTCGCAGGTAGTAATGCAGAGGAAGCTGAGATGCACATATTGGTTATTAAAATGAAAGGTTTTGATGAATGGACTTTACCTATTAAAGATTTAATAGAACATGGGCCAAATTTAAGGCTTTATAAGTTTATCAGAGATAATTTTTATAATTTGAAACTGGTGAAAAAGTAGTTATAACAAGCTTTTAAACACAACACAGAATAAATATAACGCTTATTAATTAATGCAGTTTTTTAGTTCAGGTTTACAGAGGATTTTTCGTTGGGTTTCGCTGCACTCTACCCAACCTACGCAGTCAAGTTTAACTCCGGACATACAACTTAAAGCCTACCGACCCTTGCAAGTTTATACATTTTTTACAAAGCAAAGCGCGAGATAAACTCGCGCTTTCTGTAAACGCCCTAGTACCTAATTACCTAGAGCCTAGCACCTAATTACTTATTAAATCGCTGGGTAACCAATGCGATCAGACAAGTAACCAACACTGGTGGCAAAGTAATATGAGCGATTCCAATGCATTAACGCTTTGTAATTATCATAAGCTAAATACATACGGCCATTCATATCATCAGGCATAACCAATGCCGCCGTTACATCTACGGCTGGTAAATCAGTACCATCCATTTTACGTACACCTAAAGCTTGCCAATCAGCTAGTGAACGCTCTGAATCAGCCCAAAACTCTAACCATTGAGTACGTGTTTTAGTTCCACGTTGCAATACATAGCTAGGTTCGAAGCTCTGTGGTAACTTAATTTGACGACCCCAAGTAAGATCACTATTCCAGCCAGCTTGCTTTAAATAGTTAGCTATTGATGCAAAGGCATCAACTTGGGTGGTCCAAATATCTTTTCGACCATCTTTATCATAATCTACCGCGTAGGCATTAAATGAGGTTGGCATAAATTGCGTTTGCCCCATTGCACCTGCCCATGAACCATTGAATTTATCTAAAGTAATGTGCCCTTCCTTTAAAATATCAAGCGCGGCCCATAGTTGGTTTTTATACATAGTTTCGCGACGGCCATCAAAAGCCAGCGTGACTACCGATGAAATAACGTTGTGACCGCCTTGGATTTTACCAAAATTACTTTCAAGGCCCCATAACGCAACAATAAAGCGTGCTTGCACGCCGTACTCGGCTGCAATTTGTTCTAAAATATCTTTATTTTCAGCGTATAGTTTACGTGCGCGGTCAATTTTCCATTGTGGCACACGCTTTGGTAAGTAAGTCTCTAAGGTTTCTTTAACTTCAGGCTGATTTTTATCAGCAGAAATTACCTTTTCTTTAAAGTGTGCTGTAGCGAAGGCATCTTCAATTAATTGACTATCGTAGCCTTTTTGTGCTGCTTCTTGTTTTAAACCTGCAACATATTCATCAAATTGTGCTTGGGTCTTGGCCAGTGCCGATGTACTGATACAGGCACTACATAAAATTGCAGCCAATTTAGTCATTATATGTTTAGTCACTATCAACTCCATTTTGTTTTCTATGCTCAGCTAGTAAGTTAGCTTCAGGTGGCGGTAACTGGAGATAAAACCCGACATCAGTTAATGATTTCTCAACCAAACTTAAATCAGCCCCGCCTAAATGCGTTCGTTTTGCTAAATTAATTAACATTACGTAATGAGGTTGACCGAACATAGCCATTAAAGGTTCCGGTACCTTGCTAAAATCATCTCTTTTTTCTACGAAAAGGAAGGTATCCGCTTTTTTCTTACTTTTATATACCGCAGTCAGCATTATGACCCTATAAAATCTTGCTTAACAGTGCTGCACACTATAACATGAGAGTCATAATAAGTTAGAAAAATTAGATTAGAAATTTCACCTTATCCATATAAACATAGGCCTTATTCAGCCTGCGTTTATCTAAAATTGATTTCTGATCACACTATTCAATTGAGCGTGTATGTCGGACCAAACTTTTGAGCTAAAAGGGAATCTTTTTACGTTATCAGTTTTACATCTTTATAGTACTGATATAAACCTGTTAGCTGAGCAACTGTATATAAAAATTGCCCAAGCCCCTCGTTTTTTTGAGGGTGCTCCTATTGTTGTTAATTTAATTGAGATAAAAAATAATCTTGTTGATTTTGTTCATCTAAAGTCTTTATTAGAACGAATGAACTTTAATGCTGTTGGAGTCTGTAATGGCTCTGATGAGCAACATACGCAAGCCAAAGCCGCTGGGCTCTCAGTTTTAAATTATTCACAAGACGTTAAGAGTGAACCTGTTACAAAGCAGAGTAATACTTCAATTGTTGAGAAAACAGTTTACTTACCTGCCCAAGTTATCAATGGCACAGTGCGCTCTGGTCAACAAGTGTATGCTAAAGACCGTGACTTAATCGTCATTGGTGCGGTAAGCCATGGTGCAGAAGTGATTGCTGATGGCAATGTACATATTTATGGCACGTTACGTGGTCGCGCAATAGCAGGCGCACAAGGTTACAACGAAGCACGTATTTTTTGCCAAAAATTAGAAGCAGAACTTGTTTCTATCAATGGCAACTACTGGATCAGCGATTCTCTGCAAGGTGAGTTCTGGGGCAACGCTGCACAAATCCAACAAAAAAATGAATCATTAGAAATTTCAGCTTTGGTTAAAGGATAAATCTTATGGCAAAAGTCATTGTCGTTACGTCAGGTAAAGGTGGTGTAGGTAAAACTACATCAAGTGCTGCAATTGGCACAGGTTTAGCACTTAAGGGCTATAAAACAGTCATTATAGATTTTGATATCGGTTTACGTAACCTTGATTTGATCATGGGCTGTGAACGTCGCGTTGTCTATGATTTTGTTAACGTTATAAACGGTGAAGCAAATTTAAATCAAGCACTTATCAAAGATAAACGGGTAGATAAATTATTTTTATTACCTGCTTCACAAACTCGCGATAAAGATGCTTTAACTCGCGAAGGTGTTGAACGCGTATTAAACGAGCTGAAAAAAGACTTTGATTATATCGTCTGTGATTCGCCAGCAGGGATTGAAGCCGGCGCTATGATGGCGATGTACTTTGCTGATGAAGCAATTGTAACAACGAACCCTGAAGTATCATCAGTTCGCGATTCAGACCGTATTTTAGGTATTTTGCATAGCAAATCTAAACGTGCTGAAGAAGGACTTGAAAACATAAAAGAACATTTATTACTGACTCGCTATAACCCAGAGCGAGTAGCCAGAGGTGAAATGCTGTCAGTTGAAGATGTGCAAGATATTCTTTCTATCGAATTGTTAGGTGTAATACCTGAATCACAAGCGGTATTAAGTGCATCAAACTCAGGCCAGCCAGTTATATTAGATACAGAGTCTGATGCTGGACAAGCTTATGCCGATGCAATTAATCGCTTATTAGGTGAAACAGTCGAATTTCGCTTCTTAGATGTAGAAAAGAAAGGTTTGTTCAAACGGATATTTGGAGGTTAACGTGTCACTACTTGACTACTTCCGCTCAGAAAAGAAAAATACAGCGTCACTAGCAAAAGAGCGATTGCAGATCATTGTTGCGCATGAGCGCTCACAGCGTGGTACACCTGATTACTTACCACAATTAAAACAGGATATTCTTGATGTTATCCGTAAATACGTCAACATCAGTAATGACGCGGTTCAAGTCCAATTCGATCAAAACGAAGATGACTTAGCGGTATTAGAGCTCAACGTCACTTTACCTGACGAAGAGAAAGAAAAGAAATAACTAAAAGGGCGCTATTACAGCGCCCTTTTCACATTTTATTACTTTATTTAATGTTCAAATTACTCCTGTTCAACATCATTGCCTGTTACAAAAAGCTCAGTCGTTGATTGTTAGTCTAGCTATAGGTATCAATCAAAGGACATTATGATAAATAAAGTTCTATAGTTTGCTGCACATATTTAAAAAAATACCACGCATTATTTAAACTCTTTAATTCGGCACTTAAAGAATACTCGCCGAATCAAGTAATTTACTTCCTGCCTTTGAGGTAACTGCATAATTAAAACCAGGTTGAATACAATAAGAGCCATATTCACCAGATTTACTCAAGGCTAAAAAACCGACTTGAAACTGTTTATAATCACCCAGCTTATGGGCAATTCGCTCAACTGCGGCCTTACACGCTTGAGTAGGTGTCATACCTTGGCGCATCATTTCAACTACTAAATGGCAGCCTACCGTTTTTATCATTAACTCGCCCATGCCCGTTGCCGTTGCAGCACCGACTTCATTATCAACGTACAAACCGGCACCTATAATGGGCGAATCACCTACTCTGCCTGACATTTTAAAGGCCGCGCCACTAGTGGTACACGCCCCAGATAAATCGCCATTACTATCAAGCGCTAACATGCCGATTGTGTCGTGGTTTTCAATATTGATCACGGGCGCATATTTTGATTCCACCAGCCAATCTTGCCAGGCCTTTTTGGCTTGCGGAGTTAATAAGTTTTCTTCTATAAACCCTTGTGATTTAGCAAATTGCAGCGCCCCCTCACCTACTAACATCACATGCGGGGTGTTATCCATCACTAACCGGGCAACCGAGATGGGATGCTTAATGTGTTGTAAAAATGCAACTGCGCCACAGTTTTGATTTTCATCCATAATGCAGGCATCGAGAGTAACGTTGCCTTCTCTGTCAGGGTAACCACCATATCCTACTGTCATCACATTTGGGTCTGCTTCAGGAATTCGCACACCGGCTTCCACAGCATCAATGGCTTTACCATGCTCAGCAAGTACCTGCCACGCGGCTTTATTAGCCGCTATACCATGTTGCCACGTTGAGACCACTATGGGTTTAAGTTGCGAATTTAAGCTTTTAATTGATTTATTAACGACCTGTTTTTGAGCCAATACTTTTGCCGTCAGTGTACTCGCTCCTACGGCTAGTACAGCGGTTATCGATTGTCTTAAAAATTGTCTTTTACTATTCATGACTAAATCCTAGTTATTCATTTTAGTAATATCGTTGCAGCTTTATTTAAAGTCCCACTCAGAATCATTAAAAATAAGGCCAGAGGGATAGCCCTCTGACCTGTAAGTAATTAAAATTATTTTTCTAATCCGAGTAACTCGATTTCGGCAATTTGTAGTAATCCGTCATTATTTGCATTTTTGCTAATGCTAAGACGATAGCTTAAAAAAGCAAAACCATTATTGAATTCAAATGAACGACGTTGTAAACGCTCATCCCAGCTTTCGCCTAACCATGATGAAACAACAGTCCAGGTTTGGCCTCCATCATTTGAACCTAATAAACTAAAGTTCTCAGGGTCTCGTTCAGGTGCATCATTGGCGCTGGTTATTGCAAGACCGCTGACCGTTTGCGGATCACTAAAATCAACTTGGATCCATGCTGGATTTTCTTCTGTTGGCGCTCCTTGCCAATCATTATGATCCAACCATTTGGTCTGTATATCACCATCAAATGCTTTATCTGCACTTTCTGCATCACCAATACTAAAGCGGGCACTAAATACACTACCGGTAAGTGAAGTTAGATCTTTAAAAGCATAGTCAGGACCAATTAAACCAACTTCGGCAATTTGAACTAAACCATCATTATTGGCATTTTTAGTTACAGCAAATCGGTAGTGGCTATACGCGAGTGTATTTGCCACAGGAAACGTTCTTTTTTCTAGGCGCTGATCAAAACTTTCGCCGACCCATGCACCGATATCCAACCAGTTTTCACCATCCATCGATGCCATTAAAGTAAATGATTCAGGATCGCGCTCAGGGGCATCGCTTGCACTTGTGAGTGTCAGTGTATTAACTGCTTTTGCTTGCGGTAAAATAACTTGCAACCAAGCTGGATCAGCATTAGTTGGTGGTCCCTGCCAATCGTTATGATCAAGCCATTTGGTATTTACATTATTATCAAATGCTTGCGCTGCACCTTCACTATCACTGATACTATTACGTGCGCTGTAGCTTGCTCCTGCAACTTTACTATGATCTTCTCCTGGCAATTCAGGGCCAATTAAATCGATATCAGCTATTTGTAATAAACCATCATTATTCTTATTTTTGGTCACTTCTAAACGATAACTACTAAATGCTAGTTGATTAGAAAAAGAAAACGCTCTGCGCTGTGCTCTAGAGTCGAATGATTCTCCTACCCAAGTTGCAAGTTTTTGCCACGTGGTGCCATCATCGTTAGAAGCTAGTAAAGCAAAGTTTTCTGGGTCACGTTCAGGCGCATCATTAGCACTGACAATTACTAACTGATCCACGGCTACAGGACTTACAAAGTCCATCTGTATCCATGATGGCTTGTCTTCAGTTGGAGCCCCCTGCCAATCATTGTGATCTAACCACTTTGTTGTAGGGTCATTATCAAATGCTTTATCTGCATTTTCTGCATCCCCAATACTATTACTAGCACTGGTAGTACCGCTGGTAATATCAGTATGATCAACACTTGTAAAAACAGGGCCTACCATCTGAATGTCCGAAACTTGCACTAACCCATCATTGTTTTTATTTTTTGTAATATTAACTCGATAACTAAGGTACTTTTGTCCATTAACGAAGCTAAATTCTTGGCGAGAAAGCCGATCCTCGAATGATGCACCAATAATATTTGCAAGCTCAAACCAACTTTTTCCACCATCATTAGACCCCAATATGGTAAAATTCTCTGGGTCTCGCTCTGGCGCATCGTTAGCACTGGTAATGAATACACTATTTACAGCCTGTGGCTTTGCAAAATCAACTTGTATCCATGAAGGTGATGCTTCACTTGGTGCCCCCAACCAATCATTATGATCAAGCCATTTAGTATCTAGGTTATTATCAAAGGCTTTAGCTGCACTTTCAGCATCACTAATTGCGTTTCTAGCTGTAAATACTGCACCAGTTAAGTTCTCTTGTGTGGTGATTTCTTGAAGTGGGCCTGTTGATAATGCTTCATCAAAAAGCGGTAATGACAGATCAACTATCGAATCTGCAGTTAAGCCTAGTTCAGTGGTTAGAGGATGACTGCTAATGGCATCATAAATACGCTGACGAAAGGCAGCTAGCGCATCTGCGTCATCGTTTAGTGCAGCCCTAATATTCTGCTGCGCATTATCCATCACTGATTTTAAATTATCAGATTCACTAAACTGTGCAAAAGAAGCATTTAACAACGATAGTTTAATTATTGCCTCATCTGCATATTGCGTTGAGCATACTTGTTCTGCGCTATCATTTTCTTCACAACTTTCACCTAGTATGAAGTTGTCGAGCTTGTCAGCACTTATCACTGCCATGTTAAAAACATTAGTATTGCCCGTTTGCCAACCCATAGTACGCAACAACAACGCAGACATTTGCGCCTGTGCTAATGCCATTAACTCTGCAGTTGATACATTTCGACCATCAGCAATTTGTTGCTCTACAAGTTGAGTCGCCAAAGTTGTTAATGCGTTGGCTTGCAAAGTTGTGTCTGCAACACCATCGGCATCATTGCCATAAGGTACCGTTAATTGCCCTAACGTTGAAAATACACTCCCAGCAATTGCTGCACCACTGGTTAATTGTGTAAATTCAGCATCACCACAGCGCAGCGCATCACATTGCATTGTAGAACTATCCGTGGTTGAAATATTAAGTTTTACGGTGGAATTGATCCCAAAACCTGCCTCACTGCTTAATTCAATAAAAAAGCGGCCCTCTTGATCGGTATTGCTGGCACTGTTTATTGTTAAATTACTACCATTGAGCGCAGTAACGGCGATATCTGCATTTGATAAAACACCTTTGATTATTGTCCCTGCAATTTCAGCATGTGTAACATCAGGTGTTACTGGTACATTATCTACTTTTGGGTCATTACTTGATCCACCACATGCGCTAAGTAAACTTGCAGTTAAAAGTGAGGTCCCTACAAGTTTAAATATATTTAGTGTATTCATAATTTTGCCTTTTAAAATCAGCTGTTGATAACACGCTAACTAACCGTATTCATTTTGTTTTATTAAACGGTTATAACTTGTCACTGAGTACGTAAAAACTCTTTTTAACAAGTGCTTAGTTAGCCTGTTGATAAAACGTTTTAGCCAAACCTTAACAATTAAAACCGATAGGTTAGTCCAGCATAATACCGGCGACCGCTATAGCTGCTACTGCGAAGTCGCGCTTTACTATCATCACCATAGAATGTTCGTGACTCTTCTTTTGTTAAATTAATAACCGATGCCGAGAGCACTAAATTTTCCATCACGCTGTATGACGCATTTAAATCAACTTGTTGATAAGGTTCTTGGGATACAGTTAAGCCATCAGCTAATCCTAAGGCCATTTTCCCACGGCGGTTATAAGATGCCCGAACACTGTAGTTATCGTCTTCAAAGTAAGCTGAAAAGTTGAATTGATCATCGGCACTGCCCACTAAGGCTGATTCACCTACTTTTTCACCATCAACACTGACATCAGCTTGATTAGTATCATTGAGGGTATAGTTAGCATTGATACCAAAACCATTATCAAAAGCATGTTGAGCAAATAATTCGATTCCGCGAGAAGTGGCATTAGTACCATTTGCAGTGGTGGTAAATGGTGTTACTGTGATGTCTCCAGCTGGAACAATTTCAACGCCAGTAAAAGGATTTGTAAAACCATCGAATGGACGTTCTGAAGTAATGATCAAAGGCACTATGAAATTATCAACGTCCTTATTAAATAATGCGATGCCAACCGCTGAACCATTTCCATAATAATATTCAGCTGATAAATCGAGTTGCACAGATTCAAATGGCTGTAATGCTTTATTACCACCCGATCCACTCCAACCTTGATCAACTGGGTTACCTCTAAATTCGAGTCGGTCGTCAGCCCACTCTTGTGATATGAAGGTTAATTGTTCCGGTGCACCTAAATCATTAAAAGGTGCGCGTGACATAGTTTTGGCAGCTGCGGCTCTGATAACCAGAGAATCACTCGCTTCCCAGACTAAATTTAAGCTAGGTAGGAATCTGTCATCTTTGACAGTGCGTAATGTGGTAGTTTCAACATCAACCAAACGCTCATCACCAAGAATATCTTCACCGGTCGCATCATTTATATCATCTAAAAAGTAGTTTATTTTGTCTGAAGACATAATTTGTGTTTGCGTTTCTACATAACGAACGCCGACATTGCCGCGAAAATCACCAAACGAAAAATCAGCTTGAAGATAAGCAGCTGTTATTTTTTCTTCAATATCAAAAACAAAATCGGGTTCACGGCGTGTATATTTAACATATTCATTAGTAACAATATCCCGATATTGCTGCCAATTAATACTCGGCATAGTATTAACTTCAAACCCACCCGCAATATTTTGTTCCGATTCTTTATTTAATACATCCTCAAGGTTTGGCATGCCACCAATCCACTGATAGGCAACTTCATCTATTGCACCTTGACTGAATGGATCAAGTTCCCCACTAGCAATGCGATCGGCACCATCTTGAGTAATAAAAAATGTATTATTGGTTTCCCGATGCAGACTTGCTTTTCGATGCTTAACTCCCACACGCAATGTATCAACTATGCCATAAGCAACATGGTAATCTAAATCAAGTTGACCATAGTCTTCTTTTAAGTCACTGACAATGAAACTTGAGCCTGTTGAACCTGGATCAGGATCACCTGCAATACCTGCTTGTAAATTCGCAAGTAATGCTGGATCTGCATATAAAGAAACACGTTCACCTAAGCGCCAACCTGCAAACGATGCCGCATTTTCATTTTTTCCTGAATCACTACGACTGCCAGGCTGACCGCTTTTATACGCTGCATTAAATGACTCCGATGGCCCACCGCTTGCCTTCGTACGACCAAATTTGCCTTTAAGGTCAAAGACATCACCTGCATATTCAAATGCAAAGTCATACGTATCTGAAGTATCTTTTTCTTTTGTATAACTACCTATGATCCAAGGAAACTCTAAATTGCCTTCACTACCGCCTGCACCACTGGTGAAATCCATTCCAGTAACAATAGAGCCCGTTTCATCAAGTATTACACCGGTTAAATAGTCAGGGTTATATTTCCATTCAGGGATCATCAGTTGTGAAGTAGTTCTATCTTGACCTAATTCAAAGTGAAAGTGATTAAATGTCAGCTCTAAATTATCTGTTGGTCGCCATTGCATTGTCGCTTGCACACCAACACGTTCGCGCTTTTCCTCAGTAATGCCCACACCGGCAACTTGCGGTGCCCATACACCATCATAGGAATTACCATACGCATCTTCTAACGCCCCAAAACGCCGAGTACTGTCAGTAATTTCATTGCCATTTACATCAGTTGCTGGCTGCTCGCTCCCCGTTGCCCATCGCCAACCACCTCCGCCTGACATATCTCCAGTCAGAGAGCGGTTAGTACGATCTTGCTTAGTATAACCGAGTAAAAAGCCAACGTTTTCATCTTCATTTTTCCAAGAATACACACCGCTAAAATTAGGCTCATACTCTTTTGTTACATCAGCATAAGTGTATTCAACATTAAATGCACCAGAGTTTGCATCCATATCCAATGGCGTACGACTATTTAGAATAACCGTACCACCTACACCGCCTTCATCTAAGCGAGCTTCTGATGATTTAAAAACTTCAACCGATTGCACCATAGTCGAAGGCAGTAAAGAATAGCTAAAAGAACGAGATGGAGAACCCGGTGATGAAGCAATAAAATTACCGTTAAGTTGAGTGAGGGTTAAATCAGATGACAACCCACGAATACTAACATTCTCGCCTTCACCACCACTGCGAGATATCACAACACCAGGTACTCGTTGTAAAGAATCGGCCACATTCTTATCTGGAAATTTACCTATATCTTCTGCGGTGATTGCATCAACAATCGAATTGGACAGTCGCTTAATCGCTAAATTTTCTGCCATCGAGGCGCGAATCCCCCTGACTTCTATTACTTCTAGATCGCTTTCTTGTTCATTTTGTTGATCTTGTGCGTATGCGCCATTACAGCTTGCCATCACCGCTAGAAGCAATGCAGATTTCTTAAATCGCCGAGCAAGACCCGCCGATTCACGACTGTTATTATTATTGGTCATGTTTATCTCCAGTATTATTGTGTGCTATTGATTGTATTTAGTAACTTAAAACCCACGATAATCCGTGCCAATAAACTTTAAGGCGTTTCATATCTGAGTTAATAGCTTGTTAAACTGCTTTTCAAGAATAGGGTTCTGTCGAAGAAAGTGATAATAGAAATTCGGTTGCCTCTAGAACAAAATCGGCGTTAAGGTTAAAAAAAGATCCAATTAGTGCTGAGCTAGTTTATAGTCGTCAACTTAAATTAATGGCATATAAAAACACTTCCCATATTCATGAAAAGTAAAAAAACAAAAATAAGAACATGATTTACAAATGAATTTTATTTATTCTATTATAATCTAATATAATTAAATATTTTATTGTTAACAACATCGCTGGTATTTTGGAACGAAACAATGCGTAAAAATTTAGAAGTCTGTTTAAACGCAGATAGTCATATTCAGTTAGCTGATAATGTAAAAACCGCATTTACAGCTGGCGCCTCTAGAATTGAACTTTGCAGCACAATGCAACTTGAAGGTCTCACTCCTAGTGAAACAGCAATGACTATTGCAGCTCATGCAATGCCCTCAGAAGGCGAGTTGCTTATCATGATACGACCTGTTGCGAATCAATTTATTGTTGATGCAACAATACTGAAGCTAATGCTTACACAAATAGCACACGCGGCGCACGCAGGTGCTACCGGTGTTGTTTTTGGTGCGCTAAACGCCAATGACGTTGATATCGCAGCTACCACAGCGCTTATTGCCTGCGCACATAAATATAATTTAGCAACGACATTTCATCGCGCTTTTGATTGTATAGAAGACAGCGAAAAGGCAATTGACCTATTAACTGAACTGGGCATTGATCGTATCCTCACAAATGGCACTAAATGGACTGATGATAAAGGTGTTATGCAAGGTCTTAATCATATACAAACAATCATTAGCCACGCCAATGATCATATAGAAATTGTTATTGGTGGTGGCGTAACCACTGATAATGCAAGTACACTTTGGCAACTTGCCAACAATAATTTAGTGTCACTACATGCCTACTCTGGTGTACACAACAAGGATGGCTGGGTGGATCCGTTATTAATTAACGCAATTTTAAATCAACGAACTAACGAGCAGGCTAAAAATGACTAACCACTCTCAACCTCCCCTGTATTTAGGTATTGATGGCGGCGGTACAAAATGCCGAGTCAGGCTTGAAAACGCACAAGGCACCCTACTTGCTGAGGCAGTAAGCGGTGCAGCAAATATTGCAACCTCCGTTGAAGTGGCGCAGCAATCCATTATTGATGCAACAAAACACGCATTACAACAGGCTGGTTTAGGGCTATCAACACTTGGGGCAATTTATGCCTATGCAGGACTCGCTGGCGCTGGCATTGCCGGTGCAAATAAAAAGATGGCACAGTGGCAGCATCCATTTGCACAATTTAACTTTTCAACTGACTTACACATAGCCTGTCAAGGTGCCCATGGTGATAACAGTGGTGCGATTATTATTTTAGGCACTGGCTTTTGTGCTGGAGCAATAAAAAACGGTAACGTTATTGAATTAGGAGGCCATGGATTATTATTAAGTGATGGCGCAAGCGGAGGCTGGATTGGTTTAACTTTATTTCGTTATGCATTAGAGGTTTTAGATGGCTTATCCCCCTCAAGCCCATTAATAAATACCTTATTGGCACAGCTTAGTTGTGATACAAGTAACCAGCTGACAGAATTAGCACTCAATGCCAAACCCGCTTTTTTTGCCGGTTTTGCGCCTTTAGTTTTCGCAATGCAAGATGATCCTTGGGCCATTATTATTTTAGAGCAAGCAGCGCGCTATATTACCCGTTATATCGATCATTTAGTTAGCCATGGCTATTACAACATTACATTAATGGGAGGCACAGCCGAGAAAATTACTCCTTGGTTATCTACCAAAGCACAAGGTTATCTATGTGATGCGCATTACCTGCCCGAGCAAGGCGCTATTCAATTAGCTAAACGGCTGGCTTAGGGCTCAATTTGGTCGCGCATTTGCGAAGGGATCTCACCAAATAAGCGTCTGAATTGTTTACTGAAATAGCTAGGCTCAGAAAAACCGCATTGATAGGCTATTTGTGAAATAGGTAAACGAGTTTCAACAAGTAGCTTACGTGCGTTTTCTAAACGTATTTCATTAATAAATTGATTAGGTGTTTTTGCTAAATGTTTTTTAAAACGCCGCTCTAACGCACTTACCGATAAATGAGCAAGCTCGGCAAGTTCTTCAATACAGATATTACGATGATAGTGTTCACGTATATAATTTACTGGCCCTTCAATCGCTCTTACATGCGACAAAGCCTTTGATGTTTTTTGTAAATGCCGTGTAACGCCATAGGTGCCCAGTATCTGACCATCGTCAGTTAAAATCGCTTTTTTGGACGTTGAAAACCAGGCCAATTCACCATTTGAGGTTTGGTTTAGCTCCAAACGATCAATAACCACATAGCCATTCATTACGCGTTTATCGTCATTGACATATTGAAATGCTAAGTGCTTGGATGAAAAGTCAAAATCAGTTTTAAGTAAAATCTGCTCTAATGACTTATACCCTTGATGCTCAATAAAGTGTTGATTTGCGTATAAAATTCGGCTATCAGAATCCTTAACCCAAAACAAAATATCAGGTAATAAATCAAATGCCGCGATCAGTTGATTTACGCCCGCTTTATTTATAATCCCTTGTACTTCCATAATAATATATTCTATAAATATCAATTCGCAATAATATATAAAACGCCGATTTTGTTGCATTGTCAACCGAATTTTTATTATCCCTTACGCTGTTCATTCCTTATTATCAATAACATGATATTAACTAAACTCAGTAGACGATTACTGACATGGAGCTTTTTCATGAATAATGCCAAAATCCGCATGGGGATGGTCGGTGGTGCACAAGGTGCATTTATCGGTGCAATCCATCGCATTGCTGCACGCTTAGATGGCTTAATTGAGTTAGTCGCAGGCTCCTTTAGTTCAGATCCATCACGCAGCCAAGCTACAGCTGCAATGCTAGGAATAAATCCAGATCGTTGCTATGACAGCTACCAACAAATGTTTAGCGAAGAAGCTAAGTTACCTGCCGATCAACGAATTGATTTTGTGGCAATAGTGACGCCAAATCATTTGCATTTCCCAATTGCAAAGTGTGCAATTGAAGCAGGTTTTCACGTTTTATCAGATAAGCCAGCCACCCTAAATTTAGAACAAGCGCTGTTATTAGAAAAAACTCTGCAAGCCAGTGATTGTTTATATGGATTAACTCATACCTACACTGGTTACCCGATGATTAAAGAAGCGCGCCAACGTATTACTGATGGCGAGCTGGGCGCTATTCGTAAAATTATTGTTGAGTACAGCCAAGGTTGGCTTGCCACCAGCGAAGATGAAAATGCCAAACAAGCCAAATGGCGTTTAGATGCTGATAAGGCCGGTATTAGTTGTTGTATAGCTGATATAGGAGTGCATGCTGCAAATCTAGCTGAATACGTGAGCGGCCTAGAAATCACCGCACTATGCGCTGACTTAAATCATGTTGTTGCAGGCAGAACACTCGATGATGATGGCACCGTTTTACTGCGCTTTAACAACGACTCTAAGGGAGTTCTTCTTGCTAGCCAAGTTGCATTAGGAGAAGAAAACAATCTTAATTTGCGTATTTATGGCGATCAAGCAAGTCTTGAGTGGTCACAAATGGAACCAAATAGTTTGTGGCTCAAAAGTCATAACGCGCCAACCACCCTATTACGTGCAGGTGTTGGCCTAAAAAGTACTGCGGCACAAAATTCACTGAGAACACCTGCAGGCCATCCAGAAGGATACCTTGAAGCATTTGCCAATATCTATGTCAATTTTGCAAAACAAATTCACGCAAAAAAAGCCGGATACACAGCATCTAACAGTGACTTCGACGTGCCTGGTATTAAAGAAGCAATTCGCGGAATGGCATTTATAGAAAATGCTGTAGCAGCGTCGAGCAAAGACACTAAGTGGCAACCATTTAAAATTGGATAAAAAATGAAACAAATTAAAGGTCCAGCGATCTTCTTAGCACAATTCATCAGCGATGAAGCTCCTTTCAACAGCTTTGCCACTATTTGTCAGTGGGCAGCAAATTTAGGCTACAAAGCAATTCAGCTACCGACTGCAAATTCTCGTATTTTCGATTTAGAAAAAGCAGCCCAAAGCCAAGATTATTGCGATGAAGTGACTAGTATTGCTGCACAGGCAGGGCTTACAATTTCAGAGTTATCAACTCATTTACAAGGGCAGCTCGTAGCCGTTCATCCGGCTTATGATGAAATGTTTGACAATTTTGCCCCTCAAGCACTACGCGGTGACCCTATAGCCAGAACGAAATGGGCCATCAATCAGTTAATGATGGCCGCTAAAGCCAGTAAAAATTTGGGCTTGAAAAGCCATGTGACTTTTTCAGGAGCACTACTTTGGCATACTTTTTATCCTTGGCCGCAGCGTCCAAAAGGACTGGTAGAGCAAGGATTCCAAGAACTTGCGAAACGCTGGCTACCAATCCTCAACTACTTTGATGAAATGGATGTGGATGTTTGCTATGAACTTCACCCAGGGGAAGATTTACATGATGGCGTAACGTTTGAGCGCTTTTTAGCTGCGACAAATAATCATCCTCGGGTAAATATTCTTTATGATCCCAGCCATTTCATCTTACAACAACTTGATTACTTATCATTTATTGATATTTATCACCATCGTATTAAAGCATTTCACGTCAAAGATGCAGAGTTTAATCCAAATGGTCGCAGCGGTATTTATGGTGGCTATCAAGATTGGCAAGACCGCCCTGGTCGGTTTCGCTCCTTAGGTGATGGCCAAATTGATTTCAAAAGTATCTTCAGCAAATTAACGCAATATGGTTTTGATGGCTGGGCAGTTCTAGAGTGGGAGTGTTGCATTAAACATCCTGAAGATGGGGCGAAAGAAGGCGCACAATTTATAAAAGAGCATTTGATCCGCCCTACGGCTAAAGCATTTGATGACTTTAGCGCAATGGACACAAATGATCAGCGAAATAAGCGGATATTAGGTATTTAATAAACAGGGTCACACACAATGAATAACAACAATAATCGTATTATTTTTCGGCTTTGCTGCATTGCATTAATTGTCACATCAATGACTTTCGCAATAAGGGCTGGCGTTTTAGGACAACTAGGCGAGCAGTTCGGCCTCACTGGTACACAGCTAGGCTGGGTAAATGCCATGGCATTTTTAGGGTTTCCGGTTGCAACCATGCTCGGGGGCATCATTTATAACGCGATTGGTGCTAAAAAGTTGGTTGCATTAGCGTTTATTTGCCACCTAGGCGGACTTATTTTAACTATCACTGCAGATGGTTTTTGGGGATTATTGATCTCTACCTTTTTAATTGGCTTTGCCAATGGATCGGTTGAAGCCGGTTGTAATCCACTGATCGCCCAAATGTATCCTAAAAACACCACCACTATGTTAAACCGCTTTCATGTTTGGTTTCCTGGCGGGATCGTAATTGGTGCATTAGCTTCAAATGCAATGACATCCGCTGGCTTCAGCTGGCAATGGCAAGTTTCGCTGATCCTTGTGCCCACCATTATTTATGGTGTGATGATGCTTAAAGCGAAATTTCCACAGTTTGATACACAGCAAAATTCAACCACCAGCAACTTAAAACACTTACTCTCGCCGCTGTATTTGTTTCTCATTATTTGCATGACACTGACAGCAGTCACCGAATTTGGCACACAGCAATGGATTGAGCAAATCCTTGGCTCGTCAGGCGCTTCGCCTATGGTTATTTTAGCTTTGATCACCGGATTGATGGCATTAGGTCGGTTTTTTGCGGGCCCGATTGTGCACCGCTTTAGTCCATCGGGTGTCCTACTGGGCTCAGCCATTTTTTCAACACTAGGGATATTTTTAATGAGCCAAGCGCAAGGTAATACCATCTACCTTGCCGCAGCACTATTTGCCGTTGGCGTTACTTATTTTTGGCCAACCATGATCGGTTGTGTCGCTGAGTATGCCCCAAAAACAGGTGCACTTGGCATGTCGTTAATTGGTGGAGCTGGCATGTTTGCAATGAGTATCTGGAACCCCGTCATAGGCCATTGGATTGATAATGCGCGAACACAAGCACAAACAACTAGTGTCAGTGTAGAACAAGTTGAAGTGCTCGCAGGACAAGCTGTATTACAAAATCTACTGGTTTTTCCGATTGTACTGATCATTGTATTTATTGGTCTTCATCTGTTTATAACAAAAAATAAAAACGTTGAGAAATACGTTTAGTCATAACAAGTAACACACAAAAAATAAGGGGTATTATATGCTTAAATCAATCTCGATGTTGTCAATTGCACTGGCTTTTAGTAGCAGTGCTTTTGCTAAGACACCCGATAACCAACTTTCTAAAGAAGAACAATCAGCTGGCTGGCAATTACTGTTCGATGGCAAAGATATGTCGCACTGGCGCAATTTTAAAAGTGAGACACTCAGCCCAAAATGGACCATAGACAATGGCGCAATGTTACTCACTAAAGGCGGCGGCGACATACTCACGAAAAAAGTCTATCGCAATTTTGATTTACAAATAGATTGGAAAATTTCAACTAAAGGGAATAGCGGTATTTTTGTGCTGGCAGATGAAACTGGCAGTATGATTTATTCTCACGCCCCTGAAATTCAAATAATTGATAACGAAGAGCACCCAGATAACAAAATAGACTCACACTTGGCTGGCTCTCTTTACGATCTGTTTGCAGCCCCGACAACAGCGCATAAACCAGCCAATAATTGGAATAGTGTTCGTATTCGTATGCAAGATAAACACTTGCAGGTTTGGCAAAATGGCATAAGTACATTAAGCATAGTAATCGGCAGCACAACATGGAATACCCTTGTCGCAAATAGCAAATTTGCTACTTGGAGTAACTTTGCTGCGGCAGAGCAAGGACATATAGGTCTTCAAGACCATGGTGACAAAGTGTGGTTTAAAAATATAAAAATTAAGGAACTATAAGCATGTCTACATTTGATCATAAAGTACTGGTTGTTGGCTCCGGCGCAGGTGGCGCAATGGCCGCTTATACCTTAACTAAACTAGGCCATAAAGTATTATTACTTGAAGCGGGGCGTGATTACGATCCAAAAAAAGAAAGCCCAATGTTTCGCCGTAACAGTGAAGCTCCTTTAATGGGCGCAGGAAATAAAGACAAAAACTTTGGCTTTTACGATGCAACCGTCGATGGTGGCTGGCAAGTTCCTGATGAGCCTTACAGTAACGCCAAAGGCACTGATTTTTACTGGTGGCGTGCGCGCATGCTAGGTGGAAGAACTAATCACTGGGGACGTTACTCATTACGCTTTAGTGAACATGATTTTAAAGGTAAGAGCCAAGATGGCAACGGCGCAGATTGGCCTTTCACTTATGATGATATCGCACCATGGTACGACATCACGGAAGAACTAGTGGGTATTTGCGGCACCAATACCGGCCTTGATGATATGCCGCCATCTGCACCTGGGGTATTACAGCCACCACCAACGCCGCGAATTCCTGAGTTACTTATTGCTGCCAGTGCGAAAAAACTGGGTATCGCAGCCGTGCCTATGCACAGAGCAGTATTAACTCGGCCAAAAGATGATCGTATGGCATGCTTTTATGCAACACCTTGTGGCCATGGTTGCTCAATCGGCGCGGCGTTTCAAACTACAACCTCATTATTACCTATGGCAAAAGCAACTGGGAATTTAGAAATAATTACTGATGCAATGGTTAAATCAGTGGCTGTTAATGATGACGGTAAAGTAACGGGTGTTACTTATATAGATAAGCAAACCGTAGCTGAAAAAACACTAACAGCAGATATCGTGATCCTTGCCGCTAGTGCCTGCGAATCCGCACGTATTTTGCTAAATTCAAAACACGCCAAGCATCCCAAAGGTTTAGCTAACTCAAGTGGCCAAGTAGGTCGTAACTTAATGGATTCAACCGGTGCTTGGCTTGGTGCGCAAGTTCCAGCATTAAAAGGTCGCCCACGTTATAACGAAGATGGCCACACTGGGAACCATTTATTTATTCCTTGGTGGGGACACAAAGCACATGCCAAAGGTGAGCTTGATTTTCCTCGTGGTTATCACTTTGAGATCAGTAGCGGTTTTAATCAACCTGGCTCTGGAGTCTCTGGCGATAAACGTGGTTATGGTATTGAACTAAAACAACAAGTTCGTGATGCCTATGGATCTTATGTTGGCTTTGCGCTGCGCGGAGAAATGCTCCCCAACGATGATACCTACATGGAAATTGATGAAAATGTTAAAGATAAATGGGGCATTCCGGTTTCGAAATTTCATTTCAAATGGTCAGATCGTGAGCTAAAACAAATTGAGCACGGCTTAAAAACAGCGAAACAGATCCTTGAAAATCTAGGAGCTACTGTGGGCAAATTACCTGCTGCTGAAAAAGCAATTTCAAAAGGTGGCGAGATCATTCATGAAGTAGGCACCACTCGCATGGGTAGCTCAGCAAAGGATTCAGTGACCAATCAATGGGGCCAAACATGGGATTGCGACAACTTATTTGTGATGGATGCAGGGGTATTTGCCTCTAATCCACATAAAAATTGCACATTAACCATCATGACATTGGCAATGCGTAATTCAACCTGGATAGCCAAACAAATAGAACAAGGAGCGCTGTAACATGCATAATGAAGATCGTGTTGACTCATACAAATATATTTCCGGCATGACACGTCGTGAATCGTTAAAGTGGCTTGGTTTATTAGCCGCAGGTTCCGCCGTATCACTTTCAGCAGGGTGTAGTAAAGCGTTAGAAGAGAAAATTAGTGATAAAGGACATTGGCCTGACTTAGATTTACAACCTATAACAGCTAAAGGTTATGGCACTGATCCCAATATGGTTATGCCACCACAATCACCTTGGCCATTGACATTAACTCAAGCACAATTAAATTTAGTTGCGGTGTTAGCCGATTATATCGTGCCTAGCGAAGGTAACAACCCAAGTGCAACTGAGGTAAATGTACCGAGTGTGATTGATGAGTGGGTAAGCTCACCTTATAACGGTCAACAAAAAGACCGCGTTACTATTTTACACGGATTAGCATGGATCGATGATGAGGCTGTGCTGCGTTATAAAGCACCATTTGTCGCATTGAAAAAAGAGCAACAAACAGCCATCTTAAATGATATTGCTTATTTTGATGATGAAACCCCTGCGCAGTTTCAACGCATTGGTAATGCTTTTTTACGCTTTAAAAACCTTGTACTTGGTGCCTACTTTTGTACACCGCAAGGTTGTAAAGATATTGGCTATTTAGGCAATGTGCCTATTGCAGGCGATTACCCAGGACCTACTGACGAAGCAAAAGCCCATTTAGATAGCGTTTTAGCTGAACTGGGTTTGACCGAGTATGCTTATCAAGATTCAGTTGCCAGTTAACGCTAAGTTATTTTTTTAGCTAGCCCAGCCCTAAGCAGGGAGCAATTCCCTGCTTTTCCTCCTAGGTGTTTTTTATGTTCAAAATCAAATCATTATTTAATTATGTTATTTCAATTCTGTTTATTTTTTGTGTTTTAAACTCGCTGTCTATCTATGCAAAAACAAGCAAACAACTACTCCCCGTTAGTGTTCAGCTTTGGTCTGTTAAAGATGCCTTAAAAGCGGATTTTGATGGCACCCTTTCATCTATTGCTGATATGGGCTTTCAAGGTGTGGAATTTGCAGGTGACTTTGGGCCTTATAAGAACAATCCAAGTGCACTGAAGGACAAACTCGCGAAGCTAAATTTAGTCGCTAGTAGCGCACATATCGGCTTTGATTCCTTAACGGATGACACCTTAGCAGACACATTATTGTTTTATAAAACCCTTGGTGTTTCGATTTTATTTGTACCTTGGGATGAAAGAGCTTGGCAGCCACAAGGAATCATTTCTCTGACCGAACAACTCACTCAGGTTAATGAAATCGCTCAGCGCTATGCTATGCACATCGGTTTTCACAACCATAATAAGGAGTTTAATCAATTCCAAAACGCGACATACTGGGACGCTATTGCCAGTAATACGCCATATACCCTGCCACTGCAGCTTGATATAGGTTGGGTACATTATGCAGGAAAAGATCCTGAATATTTCATTAAAAAATACCCAGGACGAACCCTGGCAACCCACTTAAAAGTTCGCACCCATCCTAACGATGGCTTAAGTCCTATATTAGGTGAAAATGATTATCCATGGCAAAAAATAATAGAAACATTGATTGTTGATGGCGCCACTCAATGGCTAGTCGTAGAGCAAGAAGAATACCCGAATGGGTTAACACCAATGCAAAGCGTGGCTAAATCTAAAGTTAATTTAGATAAGATCCTCGCTAAAATGGGCGAATAAAGTAAACCTACATCATTGATAAAATAACTTATTATACCAATCGTGTTAAGTTACTGACCATTTATAGCGACAGATAAATACAGTGATAACAAGGCATAAATTTTGACATGTAATTGTTCTAATTGAAAAATTATAACGCAGTTAGCGCTTTATTTAGCTCGCTAGAATGGTTAAATATTTAAGTCGATTAGTATTACACCCTCTGACACAAACAGTAGGGACTAACAATAGTACATTAGCTATCTTAGTCCCTATGAACTCTTAATAATTATACATCCCACTCTTTCAGTGTGTCTTTTAAGTATTCATAACGCCATGAGTTAAGTAAATCGGGCTTTGGAGTCTGTTCACGCTCAGCGCTGGTTAACTTCCAATTCCAACTGATCAACTGGTTAATTTGCTTTTTAGATGCAAACACATCTTCTGGAATGGCCTGTTTTTTAGCAACTGCAGTGATTTTTTGTTTAATTTCTTTGGCTACTTTTTTATAACTTGGAAAGTCAATAAGTCGTCTTAGTGGCTCAGGAAAATCTGCAACAGGGATCACTTTAGCTTTTTCAATACACTTTAAGATTTCAACGCCCGAGCGGTTAACTTCGATGCTATCGACTTCTGGCACATTACGCATTGCAGTTAAACTCATTGGTTTGCGTTTTGCCAATTCAACCAAGCAATGCTCTTTTAATACAAAGTTAAGCGCTAAATTTTTGCGTATCGCTTTGTTACGACGCCAAGCCGCAAGCTCTCTTAATACAGCAAGATCCGCAGGTTTTAATTGCCAAGCATTTTTAATGTCTCGATACAGATGTTCATCCGGTGTTTGATAAGCCCGTTTTTGTGCAATCAACTCACTTTCATTGATTACAATATCAAAGAAACCAGCGTCGTTGATTTGTTCAATAATAATTTTAAAGCACGGTAATAAATGAAATACATCAGCAGCAGCGTAATCGAGTTGTTTAATTGTTAGCGGACGCTGTAACCAATTGGTCCGTGATTCGCTTTTGTCGATTTCAATATCGAGTAAATTTTTTACCATATGAGCAAAGCCCATGCAGTTGCCATTGCCTAATAATTGCAAGGCAAACTGGCTATCAAATAAGGGAGCTGGTACGAAGCCTGCGTATTTTTGAAATACTTCAATATCTTCCGACGGTGAATGCAAGACTTTTAACACCGCAGGATCACGTAAAATCTGCCAAAAATCAAACAATGATAGCTCGGCTAGCGGATCGATTAATGCTAAATGTTCGCCGTCATAAACTTGAATAAGGGCAACTTCAGGATACAAAGTACGACGACGCATAAATTCTGTATCAATTGCTAAGATGGGTTTGTTACGGATCTGCTCTACAAACTCATTTAATTGATTTTGGGTTTGGATCAATTGATATTGCACTTAATCTCCTACAATAAAAAAGCCGACATATGTCGGCTTTTTTAGCTTGCTAATCTTTCAAGGCTCGTCTGAGTATTTTGCCAACGTTTGTTTTTGGCAATTCATCCCTAAACTCAACCAGTTTTGGGACCTTGTAATTAGTTAAATTATCACGACAGTGTTTTATTATATCTTTTTCAGTCAAAGATGGGTCTTTTTTAACAATAAAAACTTTAACTTGTTCGCCGCTAACATCATGAGGGATACCAATTGCTGCTGCTTCTAAAACACCTTCATGCATTGCAATCACTTCTTCGATCTCATTTGGGAACACATTAAAGCCAGATACGATGATCATATCTTTTTTACGGTCAACAATATAAAAGAATCCTTCATCGTCATAAGTGGCTATATCCCCTGTGGCAAACCAACCATCTTGCAAACACTCAGCCGTTGCATCAGGACGATTATAATAACCAACCATCACTTGTGGACCTTTAACCCATAATTCGCCCGGCTCACCTTTGGCTGCTTCTTCACCATTATCTAACATCAACTTGATCTCAGTATTAGGTGCAGGTAAACCAATCGAACCATTGTATGAATCTAGATCATAAGGACTGACAGTAACTAATGGCGAACACTCAGTTAAACCATACCCTTCCATTAATTTGCTACTGGTGATCTTTTGCCATTTTTCAGCAACAGGTCGCTGTACAGCCATACCACCACCAAGGGACATTTTCAAACTTGAAAAATCAAGCTCGGCAAAACCCGGTGTGTTCAACAAACCATTAAATAATGTATTTACACCCGTGATCGCGGTGAATTTATGTTGGCCTAATTCTTTCACAAAGCCTTTCATATCACGCGGATTAGTGATCAATAAATTTAATCCGCCATACTTCATAAACGTTAAGCAGTTCGCTGTTAGTGCAAAGATATGATAAAGCGGTAAAGCAGTGACAACAACTTCTTTGCCACGTTCTAACACTTGATCTAAGCAACCAGAAACCTGCTCTAAGTTACCTACCATATTGCCATGGGTCAGCATTGCACCTTTAGAGACACCCGTTGTGCCACCGGTATATTGTAAAAAAGCAATATCAGATAAACACACTTCAGGTTTAATGTAATCTTTTTCGTTCGCTGCAAGTAAGGCTTCAAACTTAATGGGGTTAGGCAATGAATAGCTTGGCACCATTTTTTTAATATGCTTAACAACAAAGTTAACCAAGTGCTTTTTAAAGCCACCCACCATATCACCCACTTGGGTAACTACGATGTGTTTTACTTTAGTGTGCGGCAATGCTTTTTCAAGCGTGTCTGCAAAGTTAGCCAGTATAAAAATCGCTGATGTTTCTGAATCATTTAATTGATGTTCAAGCTCACGCACAGTGTAAAGCGGATTAACGTTAACTACGACACAACCGGCACGTAAAATACCGAGTATTGAAACAGGTGTTTGTAATAAATTTGGCATCATTACAGCCACTTTATCGCCTTTTTTCAATCCCAGCTCTTTTTGAATATACACAGCAACACGTTTTGTTGCTTGGTCTATTTCATCATAGCTCAATGTTTTACCCATATTGGTAAAAGCAGGCAAGTCTTTGTAGTCAGTGAAGCTTTTTTCAAACACTTCTAACAACGAGTTGTAGTGCTCAGGATCGATTGTTTCAGGCATACCCTCTGGGTAGCGCTTCAGCCAAATTTTGTCCACTCTTAGCTCCTGTTCTATTTATAATTTATTTTTATTAAACCTTAAACTAAGTAAGGCAATTTCACAATTGAGCAATCACTCTAATTCGCAAATATTCCCACATTTTGTGCAAATATACAATTAACATGCACCAGTTTGCAGCATAAAGGCATGAATCTGCTGTAAACACTGCTCAGGGCTTTGCATATGACAGTGGTGGCCACCTTCAACTTCATTTACTATTAAGCTTTTGTAATAATTAGCATATTTATCTAAATTATCACTAATAAATTGATACCCTTCACTGCCTAGAATTAATTGGCACGGCACATTTATTTCGCTTATTACCGCTATGCATTGTTGCTCATCAAATCTAAAACCTGAATGATTTTTAAGCTTTGGATCAGTTCTTAGCAGCCATCCTTGTTCAGTTTCTCGTATATTTCTGTCCATCAAAAGTGCTATTAAATCCAAAGGTAAGTCACTTTGTACCGCCCGTGCTTGGTGTATTATTTGTTTTGACTCGTACTGTCGGGGTGCTTTTTTATTTACACGACGTCGATTCAAAATTGCATTTCTAAGCTGCTCGACCACTTTTTTACTGGGTGTTGTGACAACTCCCAGTCCTTCTATCATAGTGACCGTATTTACTTTATCAGGAAAACAGCTGGCAAAAAGACCAGCGGCCATTGCGCCCATAGAATGACCAACCAAGTGTACTTTATTAACCCCAAGTTGCTCGATTAAGTTATAAATATCATCAATGTAATCAATGAAATAATAGTGTGCATCGCTTCCACGCCAATCTGATAAACCATGTCCAGGAAAGTCCACACAATACCAAGTTGCAGTTAAGGTGTTATGTTCTAACATGGGTAAAAAACTATGACAATTATCAAGCCAACCATGTAATGCAATGACAACCTCTTTTCCTTGCCCAAATGTTAGGCCATGAAGTGTTAATGCGCCACTTTGAACTGAAAATGGATGCACTGCGTAATTCCCCTTTGTTTTTAGTTTGTTTAACGTAAAAGACATTTATTTATACTACATTGCGTATACAATGGCACTACATAATAAACAGGGTACAAAGATGAAGAAACAAATAAGCCTCTTGGCATTATTATGCTCAGCAAGTGCATACGCAGAGCAAGCACCAAAAAACATAATTTATATGATTGGTGATGGCATGGGCCCCGCTTATACTACAGCATATCGCTACTTTAAAGATGATCCGTCTACCAAAGAAATAGAAGGCACGGTGTTTGATACAATCCTTAAAGGCATGGCACATACTTACCCTGACGACCATACTTATGTAACTGACAGTGCTGCTGGCGCAACTGCTTTGAGCTCAGGCCATAAAAGCTATAATGGTGCAATTGCAGTTGATACCGATAAAAAACCGGTAAAAACAATGCTCGAAATTGCCAAACAAAAAGGCATGATCACCGCATTAGTTGCAACCTCACAAATCAATCATGCCACGCCTGCAAGCTTCGCTGCACATAATGAATCTCGTCGTAATTACGATGAAATTGCCAATGATTATATTGATAATAAAATTGCCGGAAAACTTCCCGTTGATTTAATGCTCGGTGGCGGTACTAAATATTACATCCGCGAAGACCGTAATTTAGTTGCAGAATTTAAGCAAGCGGGCTATCAATACAGTGATGACTTTAGTGCGTTAAAAGATATTAAGCAAATTCCTGCGCTGGGATTATTTGCTCCAGTTGGGCTTGACTTTGCGTTAGATAATAACCCAACACGCTTAGCACAAATGACCAATAAAGCGCTTGAGTTACTTGATGAAAATAACAAAAATGGCTTTTTTGTGATGATCGAAGGTAGCCAAATTGATTGGTGTGGCCATGCCAATGATATTGCCTGTGCAATGGCGGAAATGGATGATTTTGCTAAATCAATCGAGCAAGCAAAAGCGTACGTTGATAAAAACCCGGATACCTTATTGGTGATCACCGCAGATCACTCAACAGGTGGTTTAACATTAGGTGCGCATGGGCAATATAAATGGGAAACCGAGGTAGTAAAAGGCGTGAAAGCCACAGCCGTTAAATTAACTAAATTAATGTCTGAGTCTAATGATTTAAAAGCCATTTGGACTGCTAACACGAATATAGAATACACTCCCGAAAACCAGATCAAGCTTGAACAAGCAAAAAAACTAGGCGATAAACCACTTAATCTTGCCATTAAAGATATTATCAGTAGAGCCAGCTTCACCGGTTGGACTACCGGCGGTCACACTGCTATTGATGTACAAGTATTTGCCTATGGTAAAGGTGCTGATAAATTTATCGGCTCACAAAACAATACTGATATTGCAGATAAACTGATCGGCTTTATTGAACAGCAGTAACGTTTAACTGGCATGTTGCTTTTCCTTAGGGTAGAGGCTAACTGCAACATTAAAGGTTAATTATAAAAAGCCCAGTCATAATGTATCTGGGCTTTTTTAATCACAGCTGGAGGTAAACTTTTGCCAAATACTGGCACATCAACACAGAGTTAAATTACTGTCTAATTGTTAAGCGTAGATGTCCACACCAATTAAGTTTTGTACTTCAGCTCGGCGTTCTAAATTAGCAAACTCGGTGTAGGTTGAAATAGCACGACTTACTTTGGCTGTCGGCTGGTCATAAATCGTTTGTCGGTAACTAGGTTGGGCAGTGTCACTTTGTAACTTATCAGCCAGCGCAATACCTGCTTGGCTTGATTTAACAAACTCCGCAGACTGTTTATTATCAGCAGCAGATTGCTCCAATAACCCCTGAGGTTTATTAGTGTTGATCTGTCTTGAGGTAATTTTACCGGGTATGTCTCCCGAGTAAAACCCTGAGCCAATAGGTAGATTCAAAGTTGCGTCTCGTTACTTAGGTTATTAAATTATGTGCCAAATTTAATAACCTTGCAAGTTGCTTTATTAATCAGTTTATTCGCGTCCAGGTAATTTTTTCCAGGTTACTGTATCACGTACATATTTAGGTTGAGCTTGCGCAGCACTGACCGTACGTTGCGCACTGAAATCATCGCTAATTGTAGCCAACATAAAACCGGCATCAGGTAATATGATGTCGTTATTGATAGCAATTTGTGGGTTATCTGCCAGTGCCTCAGGGTATGTTTGCCAGCCAGTGCCCACTGCAATCCCTGGTTCGTCTGCAAGAGATAATAATGCGGGTTTTAATACTTGTTCGTCACCTTGTAAGGTCATCACACCATTATCACTGAGTCTGTAATGGGCAAAATATATTTCTCCCATACGCGCATCAATAGCACTAAATACGCTTTTTTCACCGGTTTGTTGATAAGCTTGCTGCGCCATCATTTGCAGCGTTGACACACCAACTAGTGGCAGTTTACATGCATAAGCTAAGCCTTGCGCAATGGCGACACTAATACGCACGCCAGTGAAACTACCTGGGCCTTGGCCAAAACCAATAACATCTAAATCAGTTAAACGGCAATTTGCCTTAGCTAACAACTGATCAACCAACGGTAAGATTTTTTGACTATGCTGTTGCGGGCATACTTCAAAATGGTGAAATAACTGACCATTATAATTGAGCACTAAAGACAATGCTTCGGTAGAAGCGTCAAATGCTAATAGATTAATATCACTAGTACTGATTGCGTTATTCATGGTAATTATTTCTCTAGTTAATGTGTTCTAAAAATTCACTGGCCACTTGAAGGCTACGTGTGCGGCGCATCGGCGGCAAGCTTTTTAAAAAGACTTGGCCGTATTGGCGTGTCACTAAACGGTTATCGCAAATCACCAACACCCCTTTATCCTTACTATCGCGGATCAGTCGTCCAACGCCTTGTTTTAGTGCAATCACCGCTTGTGGCAGTTGAATATAAGCAAAGGGATCATGTCCTTGTAATTGCGCATCTTGCATTTTAGCTTGGAGCAGTGGATCATCGGGTGCTGCAAAGGGTAACTTATCAATAATAACACAACTGAGTGTGCTACCTCTGACATCAACTCCTTCCCAAAACGACGCAGTACCTAATAATACGGCATTACCATGGCGGGTAAATTTTTCTAAAATAATACGTTTAGACATTTGCCCTTGCATATAAATAGGATAATCAATCTGCGTACTTAGCCCTTCGGCGACTAAATGCATCATCCGATAGCTGGTAAACAATACAAAGCAGCGCCCTTTTGCTGCTTTAATTAAATCGAGGGTAAGCTTAACAATCGCATGAGGCATATTCGCTGCATGTGTTTCAGGCAAATAACGCGGTAAACATAATAAGGCTTGCTGATAATAATCAAACGGACTATCAACCATCATACTTTTGGCAGGCTTAAGGCCTAGGCTTGCGTTAAAATGATCAAGTGCATTATCGACAGATAGAGTCGCTGAGGTGAATACAAAGCCAGCCCCCGTGTCTGCCATCATTTGCGCAAATTTAACTGATACGTTAAGCGGAGTTATATGTACGGTTAAATAGCGGCGTGTTGTTTCATACCAATAACTGTTACCTGTTTGGCTTATATCAAACACCCGCTCTAATTGCCCTTTAAAAGCTAAGGTACGCTCAAATGGGTGTTCTATTTTATCGCTACGGTCTAAACAATGTTTGAGTACTTGATACAAAAAGTCTAAATCGCTGATCACCCTATGTAACGCGGCGCAAATTTCTTTACTTGCCAGCATTTGTCGCCAATCACCTCGGCTACCATCTAAGCCAAATTGTAAGCGCAAGTCTGCAACACTGGTTTCAAGCTTATTTAAGGTTTTACCAAGTTGCAGCATATCCGGAATGTCAGAGCGATAAATTGCTCGTAAATCATTAATTAAGTCCACCAGCTTTTTAGTGCTGATACTCTCACCAAAGTAATCACTGGCAATTTCACTTAATTGGTGTGCTTCATCAAATATATAGGCATCAGCTGTGGGAATGAGTTCAGCAAAGCCGGTATCTTTTACCGCCATGTCTGCAAAAAACAAATGATGGTTAACCACTACTATATCGGCATCCATCGCTTTTAAGCGGGCTTTGCGAATATAGCAATCTTGAAAATCAGGACACTCTTTACCTAAGCAGTTATCCGCAGTGGAGCTTACATAAGGTAATACTTTGGCATCTTCTTCGATACCAATACAATCAGCCAGATCACCGGTGTGCGTTTCACTGGCAAATTTAGCCACCATGGCCAATTGATGCATCACATCAGAATCATCGGTCGGTACATGGGCAACATGCTGATTAAGCCGATAAGTACATAGATAGTTACTGCGCCCTTTTAGCAGCGCGGTTTTTTTACTCGCACTAAGCGCTTTGACTAATTGTGGTAAATCACGGTGATATAATTGTTCTTGCAGCGCTTTCGTGCCGGTTGAAATTATTGTTTTACCTTTAGACTTTAGCGCGGGGGCTAAATAAGCGTAGGTTTTACCTGTACCAGTGCCCGCTTCAACCACTAATTGCGAGCGGTTTTTTAATGCATCACTCACCGCAACCGCCATATCGATCTGCGGTTGGCGAGGCGTATAACCATCTAAAGATTGCGCTAACGGACCTGCTGCACTAAAAAGCTGTTTGATAATAACGATCGCTTTGCTAAAAATAATAGCGGGATTTTACGTAAGCATAGCCCCAAGGGCAAGTGAATACGCAAAGCAAATAGCAAAGGAGCAATGCCCCTTTGCTATTGTTATTATTGTGCGTTGATCGTTAAAGTAATACCACTTGCAGCAGTATAACCTTGTAAATCAATATACCAAGCACCAGCTTGGGGATTGCTAATAGTACAGCTTTCATTATTACCATTTTTATAAGGTCGACATTGATATGTTGACGTTGATGACGGCGAACCGAAATTCACATACAGATCAGCATCCCCGCTACCACCTAAAATAGAAATATTTAACGACGCGTAACCCGCACTGATATTTTGACTAAAGCGAGTCCAACCTCCTGTTGCCACACTGACATTCGTCTCGGTACGATTAATCGGTGTCGGTACATTATTGTCACCATCATAACTACCCGTTAAGGAAACACCGGTAATAGCGCTCCATGCTTCAACCATGACATGATATGTACCTGATTGTATATTACTAATAGCGCATGCTTCATTACTGCTTGAATTAGTGCTGTTACAGTCAAAGTCTTGTAAAGTAGGCGGTGCGCCAAACTTAACGTATAGATCAGCATCGCCACTGCCACCTGCTGTAGTAAAGTTTAAATTACTACTTCCTGCAGGGACTGCTAAGGTATAAAAAACTTGCTCTTTAGCAAGCGCATTAATTCCAGACACTGTGACACCATTTTCCAGTTCATTGTCAGTGGGTGGTACTTCATAGCCGGCATTTTTAGCCAGTTCAGCTAAGTAGCTCACCGCAAGTTTGGCAAATTTACTCGCATGATCAGCATCAAAATTACTGTCGTTTGCAGTATGGATTAGCGGGTTAATATCAGCCATGCGCGACTCAAATGGCATTGAGGCGGCAAAGCCCTGCTGATACCACGAAGCATGATCTGAACAGCCATATCCACACTGATCAAAACCATAACTTAGGGTGGGTAAATAAGTGTCGATCAATTGTCCCAAAAACTGATTTTGGCCGCTGTTAGTATAATCTGTCATCATCACAATATCATCGCTACTGCCATGATTACCGGTCATATCAAATTGCACCATACCTACCACATTTTTTCCCTGTGATTTATACGCCGTTGCAATCGCTTTTGAACCTCGCAGCCCTACTTCTTCAGCTGCAAAACCCATAATTTGGATTGTTCTTTGTGGTTGATAGTTATTATCTACGATTGCCCGAAGCACTTCTGACAAGACCGCAATACCGGAGGCATTATCATCCGCACCGGGCGCTCTACCATTACTAGGATTTGATTGATTAATTGAATCTAAATGACCGCCAACAATTACTATTTCATCCGCTTTTTCGCTGCCTTGAATAGTCACAATTACAGATGATTGCGACCAACTATGGCTAAAGTAATCAACACTAATATCAGCGCGGTTGCTCGCTAACTGTTGCCAATAATCTTTTAACCATTGAGATGCATCAACTCCACTTTGTACTGAGTAATAGCGATTATTAAAAGCACTCAACGAATTAACGGTATTGGTTAGATCATTAGGACTAATGTTATTGATCAGTGTCTGTACCGTTTGCGCATTATCTATTGTGTAGTTAATAGCCAAACTGTTGATTGACTGATTCTGTACTTTAGCTAATTGCTCAGTATAAAGCTGCGCCTCAAGCAATGATTCATGTGCTACAAAGCCACCGCAACGATGGTAATTGTCGTGCATAAATTCACTTAAATTAGCCACTTCAGCCTGTTTAATACGCATAAAATCAACAGAAGATAAGCTGGATGCTTGTGGAGCGAGGAGCTCTGTACTGTGTTTATGAGCTGTTTGGTTTAATTTGTAATGTTTAGCTGCTACAGGGTCAATACTTACCCAAATACTGTCAGGCTCTTGTGCTATTACCAGCTGACTTACCAATAATGACACAGTGCCAAGCAGGACGCTTGGTGCAAAGATATTCATAACAGTTTCCTTTTTTTCTGTGTTTACCCAAATTCAGACTCTGAAAATATAAGGGGAAAAAAGGGAGCGAATGCTCCCTTAGGTGAGGGATTAGTTAGCCGTTATTGTTAACGTTACGCCACTTGCCGCGCTGTAGCCTTGTAAATCAATATACCAAGTGCCCGCTTGTGGAGCAGTAATTTCGCAACTTTCGTTGTTACCATTTTTATATGGTCGACATTGATAAGACGATGTTGATGATGGCGAACCAAAATTAACATACAAGTCTGCATCACCAGAACCACCCGCTATAGCGACATTCAATGTTGAATAACCTGCGCTTAGTTCTTGACTAAAACGAGTCCAACCACCTGAGCTAACACTTACATTGGTTTCAGTACGGTTTATTGGTGTACTACCCGTATCACCGCCATCAAAACTCCCCGTGAGTGAAACGCCCGATATTTGGTTCCAGGCTTCAACCATTACATAGTAAGTACCTGCTTGAACATTGCTGATAGCACAGCTTTCAGTGCTGGTTGAAGTCGTGCTGTTACAGTCAAAACTATTTAGTGTTGGTCTTTGCGCAAATTTTACATACAAGTCCGCATCACCACTGCCACCTACCGTATTAAACTGCAAATTAGTGGCATTAGCTGGTACTTCTAAGGTAAAGAACAGTTGCTGTTTTTCTGTACCACTGATCCCAGTGCGTGGCACGCCATTGCTAAGTGGCTCGTCAATTGGTGGCTCTACTCCTCCACAACTACTGCCAGGGCTTAAATTTGACGTTACACCCACTGCCGCAAGTGCGCTTTGTACATCACCTGGGCTGTAATCTAAATCACATGCCGCATCCATTACGCCATTCCCTGCCAAGTCCCAATTGGTACTAGCGGTCCAATATAATTGGTTTGCACGCGCCATAACCTCAAAAGCTTTTCTAGTATCCCAACCAGCTTTAGTTGCTAAGTTATAGAATGCTTTATTAAATACACCGGAGCTGTAATGTACATCCATCCCAGAATAATAACTCGATTGGTTATCAATTGAACTACCATCTTGGGTCGGGTTATTCATGTAACGCAATGCACCATTGCCTTTGAAAATTTCTTGGCCAACTAACCAATCATTAGTGCCTAGCATATAAAACTCGGCAGCTTCACCAGCCATATCAGAAAACGCTTCATTCAAGCCGCCCGATTTCCCACTGTATACAAGCCCTGAATTTTGCTCAGTAAAACCATGGCTAACTTCATGAGCAGAAACATCTAAACTAACTAATGGATAAAAGGTATTTTGACCATCACCAAAAGTCATTGCTGATCCGTCCCAAAAAGCATTTTCATAATTACTGCCGTAATGAACACGCATTTGCAATTGAAAAGACAGCGGAGGAGAACCAATCCAGTCGTTATACATATTAAAAATGACATTACCAAAGTAGTGCGCGTCATTTAATGGCGAATAAGCGCCATTTATTTCCTTAAAGGTGTTTTCGGGGCAAGTAAAGGAATACGCTGAAGAGCCACTGGTGCCACCATTTAAATTAATGGTTTTAACATTTGCGTTATTCATGGTGCAAGTGTTGCCTGATTGCGACACATCTAAACTACTAAAATCAGTTCCGTAAATGTACTTTCCTGTTTTTAAATTTCCACCAGGGCCTGTAGCATTGGCATGTTGAAGGTTATCAAAGCTATGCAAAACCTCACCAGAATTCGCATCAATGATCTGATAAGGTCGAGAAGGATTAGCACCATAAGTAACATACGATACTTCATACACTAAATGTGCGACATGTTGCGCATCAAGCCAAATCGCTAAACGCGATTGTTCATTGTGTTTTTTAAGGCTTACTGATTTAGCCGCTGCGGGGGAGTTTTTTAACCCCTGTGTAATAGCCATTTTTTTACTGAGTTTTGGCATCACTGAGCTTATATCGCTACTAATATCATATACAGCAGCACCATGAGCGCGTTTTAATTGGCCATTATTATCAAACGTTAAACTCACAGTATCACCAATGACTGGTAATCCTTGATACTGTTGTTGATAACGCCGAGTCGTATCACCATTATTACTTTTTACTTCTTTTAATACGACTAACTCATTACCTGCATCCAAACCAACTAACTGGATTGGGCTTGCCATAAGTACCGATGACGCACTATTTTGCAAAGCTGTAGTTAGGGCTGCTTGCTCATTCAGATATTGTTTATTTGCAGCTACTGCACTTGATACTTGCGTTACCGCAAAAGCAGCAAGAGTTGCTAATGTGATTTTAGATAAATTCACGTTTACGCTCCATTTAAATTGTTATTTATTTAATATTTTTGTATTAAACCGGCACTACCCGTTCCCGATTCAGATTCAGCCTAGACTGTTTTTACTGAAATTGAAAATTAAACAAAAAATTAACAAATGCGAAAGCTGAAACACTCTAAAACAATGACTTAACCTTAAATTGTTAATTAAAAAACAAAAGAAACCCAGCAAATGTAAATATATGGATACATAAAATTAACATTTACTTGCATTTCATTTGTCTTTATTATTGGTAATGTATTAAATGTCATTTCTGCTCAGACCTATAACTGCAGTGATTATGTTGATTGACAACAGAGCTATATATGTAGATAGCAAACTGCAAATATTGACGATTAGCAAAGAAGCTATTGCGGTTTAAAAGCAGTAATGTCGATAAAGTCTCAAACAAAACCATCAATTAATTTCGTTGTTGCTACGTGAGTAGCAAAAACGCCTCTTAAAAGTGTAATTATCAGCATTGTCGCGGTGACATTTCAAAGTCTCAGGAGTAACATACCCGCGCGAAAGTACATTCCCTTTTGCTCATTCCAATATATTATTTAAGGTCAAACAATGAATGCTTGGTACCTCATTTGTTTTTTATCTGCATTAGCGATTTTTATCGCATTTGCTAACCAGTATATCCTCAAAATGCAAACCACTATTGCCATAACAACTGGCTCAGTAGTGATTTCATTGTTATTAATACTCGCGGTAAAATTATTGGGCGATTCAACCGCACTGGAGATTACACAAATAGTCTCAAGTATCGATTTTAATCAATTATTACTCAAAGGCATGCTCGGCTTTTTACTGTTTGCAGGCGCACTGGAAATTAACCTTGCGGCACTCAAAAAACAACGTTTTGAAATTACCGTACTGGTGTTATTTTCGACCTTAGCCTCCACCTTTATCATTGGCTTTTTAAGCTTTTACTTATTTGCCGCGTTAGGCTTTGCGGTGCCTTTTATCTATTGTTTATTGTTTGGTGCATTAATAAGTCCAACCGATCCAATTGCAGTGCTTGCAATTATTAAACAAATGCGTGCCCCTGAAGGCATTTCTGTGCAAGTTGAAGGTGAATCATTATTTAATGACGGTATTGGTTTAGTTATTTTTACCACTATTTTTGCCGTGGCTTTTCTCGACACTGAAGCCAGTGCAGCAGGCATTGCAGAGCTATTCTTTGTCGACGCACTGGGAGGGATTGCATTTGGTTTAGTGATTGCGTTAGTGGGTCATTATCTGATCATCAACAGTCGTGATGTAAATATTCGCTTGTTACTAACCTTAACTATACCGACAGCAGGATTCGCCGCTGCCAATATATGGGAAATATCTGGCGCACTGGCGATGGTAACTAGCGGTATATTGTTAGGTAATATAACCCGTACTAAAGCGACAGAGCGCACCGGGCCTGAAGACACTCGCTACGTAAAAGACTTTTGGCACGCCACCGATAGCTTTTTAAATGCGTTGTTGTTTTTGATTATCGGTATGCTAATTGTCACTATGCCCATCAGCCTAGCTGAAATTGGTTTAGGACTACTAATGGTGCCTGTAGTATTACTTGCTCGCTTTATCAGTGTTGGCGCACCGTTTGTGGTATTTAAGAAATTTAGAAAATACGACAAACACTCAGTTAAAATTTTAACCTGGGGCGGCCTGCGCGGTGGCCTTGCTTTAGCAATGGCTGCGGCAATTCCTCGTGATCAAGTATTTGTGGGCGGCTCTGATTTACATAACCTGCTTGTTATTGTTACCTACGTTGTGGTGATATTTTCGATTATTGTGCAAGGGCTCACTATTTCGCCGTTAATTCACAGTAGCATTAGTGCCAAACAACAAAACTAACATTTAAACTTACTTCTGGCGCCGCGAGCTAATGCTTACGGTGCTAGAATTAGTTATGCATTTCCTATGCATAAGATCCTATAAATATTACGCCCATGTGTCTAAATGGGTTTCGTCTTCCTCGTCTGTTTTGCGCTCTTTCTTAGCTGTTTCAAGCTTTTCTTTAGGCAGTAGTTCTTTGCGCTCCAACTGACGTTTTTGCCGCTTTTCACGTTCAATTCGCTGCGCGTTCGAATCTTTTAGCCCCGCAATATGAAAAGCGCCTTTCGACTCAAGTTGCAAACGAGTGATCTGCCCTAAATAAGGGATCATAATATCCATACGTTCCTCCTTTGGTTACTCTTATCATCGGCCGTTATAGCTTATTCTTTAATTTATGCAAAAAAAACTTGCCAGCTTCCCCACAAATGTGTTTTTCTATATGTGAAATTTACTTAAACAGATTAAACACTTTTGTTTACATGAAGCAATGATAAAACGAAAGTTATTTAGGATATATTATAATGCGCTTAAACCTGACAACAGTACATCATCACCACCATTCACCGGAATAACCTGTCAGGTCTTTCGCTGAGAGGTTATTCCTAAAAGGAACCTCTGGCGAGTCAACATACAATGATTCATTTTTCGCCCTGAGGTTCCCTCGGGGTTTTTAGTTTTTAAATTAAAGGAAAAATGAATAATGAGTAATAGCAACCGTCTACGTATCGCCATCCAAAAAGGTGGCCGCCTTTCTAAAGATTGCCAAGACTTACTAAAACAGCTAGGTGTTAAACTTAACTTGCGTGAGCAACGTTTGATTGCCCACTCAACCAATATGCCGATTGACGTACTACGTGTGCGCGATGACGATATACCCGGTCTGGTAATGGACGGCGTGTGTGATTTAGGCATAGTAGGCGAAAACGTACTCGTTGAAGTACAAGCTGAGCGCCAGCGCCAAGGCGTACCAAGTGAAGTAACTAAATTGTCTAAACTTGATTTTGGCTACTGTCGCCTTGCACTTGCATGGCCGTCAGAACTTGGCAAGCAAGATAAAAGCTGGTTTGAAGGCAAACGCATTGCTACCACCTACCCTGAAATCTTAACTCAATACTTAAAGCGTGAAGGCATAAACGCCAGCACAGTAATGCTGACTGGCTCTGTAGAAGTCGCACCACGTGCAGGACTTGCTGATGCAATTTGTGATTTAGTATCTACCGGTGCCACACTTGAAGCCAACGGCCTTATGCAAGGCGATACTATTTTAGAATCAAACGCCTGCCTTATCCAAAATAAAGACTTACAAGATGCTGACAAACTAGCACTTATCAACAAACTTATGCCACGCTTACGCGGCGTGAGACAAGCCAAAGAAAGCAAATACATCATGCTGCACGCGCCAAAAGATAAACTGGATGAAATTTGCGATATTTTACCAGGCTCTGGCCAACCAACGGTATTAGCTCTTGCTGGCTCTGATGAGTACGTAGCCCTGCACATGGTGAGCAGTGAAACATTATTTTGGGAAACAATGGAGCAATTAAAAGCGCTAGGCGCCAACTCTATCCTCGTTATGCCAATTGAAAAAATGATGGAGTAAGTCAATGTTGCGCTGGAATGAGGTTTCCAAAGATGCACAAGCAGCGGCGCTAATGCGCCCTGCTGTTAGTGCAAGTGTGGAAGTAGAAGCTATTTGCCAAGCTATTATGGCAAGCGTAAAAGAGCAAGGCGACACAGCCTTACTCGACATGGCTAAGCAATATGATAACCGCGAAAATCCGCGCTTATTAGTGCCGCAAAGTGAGATCAATGTCGCTGAGCAGCAGTTAAGCGCTGAGCTTAAATACGCGATAGACACAGCCTACGCTAATGTAAAACGTTTTCACCAAGCACAGCTACCCAAAGATATTAAATTGTCGACTCAGCCCGGTGTGTTATGTGAACTAAAATACCAAGCCATTGAAGCCGTTGGAATATATGTGCCAGGTGGCAGTGCGCCATTGCCTTCATCAGTGATCATGCAAGGTGTACTGGCGCAGCTAAGTGGAGCGACAACCGTAGTGTTAGCAACACCGGTGCAAGGTGATTTACCGATAAACCCAGCAATTTTATATGCGGCTAAACTATGCGGTATCAAAACAATCGTAGAAAGTGGCGGCGCAGGTGCAATCGCCGCAATGGCTTATGGTACAGACTCAGTGCCCAAGGTGAATAAAATTTTTGGCCCGGGTAACAGCTTTGTGACTATGGCTAAACAACTAGTAGCTCAGACCATACCAGGCATGGCGATCGATATGCCTGCGGGCCCGTCTGAGGTGTTAGTGATTGCCGATGAGCGCGCAAACCCTGAATTTATTGCCGCTGATTTATTATCTCAAGCTGAGCACGGCGCTGATTCGCAAGTAATTTTACTGTGTAACAGTGAACGTATGATTGCCCGCACCGAGCAAGCTATTGAACGCCAATTAGCCAAACTATCGCGTCAAGATATTGCCGCAAAAGCATTGGCTAATTCATCGCTTATTTTGGTTGATTCAATCGAGCAAGCATTTGCTGTATCAGCACAATACGGCCCTGAACACTTAATACTGCAACTGGCTGATGCCAACCCATATTTAAACAAAGTTAAAAATGCAGGATCTGTGTTTGTGGGTGACTACACGCCAGAATCTGCTGGTGATTATGCCTCTGGTACTAATCACGTATTACCAACCTATGGCTACAGTGCCACTTATTCAAGCTTAAACTTACTTGATTTTTTTCGCACTTATACCGTACAAACCATTACTCAAAATGGTTTAAAAAACTTATCAAAAGCAATTTTACCATTGGCTGATGCAGAAGGACTTGATGCCCACGCAAATGCCGTTAAGGTGCGTTTAGAGGCGATGAACAATGAGCAATAACCCTTTATTACCGGCCAATATTGATGCATTAGCAGCATATAGCTCGGCAAAAAGTGAGAAACTAACCGGCACAACGTGGCTTAATGCAAATGAAAGCCCGTATGTTAAAAGTATCGATATCAGCATTAATGATTTAAATCGCTACCCTGATCCGCAGCCTATGAATGTTATTAACCGCTATGCTGATTACGCAGGACTCACTGCTGAACAAGTACTTATGACCCGTGGTGCGGATGAAGGTATTGAGCTACTGGTACGCACCTATTGCCAACCAGAGCAAGATTCGGTTGCTTTATTTTTACCTACGTACGGCATGTACAAAGTCACCGCCGACACTCACAACGTAGCAATAAATGGCTTAAGCCAAGCATTATTATTCGATGGTACTGTTGATCAAATAATCAACGCTGTTGGTAATAGCAAATTAGTGTTTATTTGTAATCCAAATAACCCAACAGGCAGCTTAACACCGCTTGAAAAAATAAAGGCTATTGCAACAGCACTTGCCGATAAAGCACTGGTCGTTGTGGATGAAGCTTATATTGAATTTTGCCCAGAGCAAAGTGCAAGCAAACTCATCAACGAATTTGCCAACATAGTAGTACTGAGAACGCTCTCTAAAGCATTTGCGTTAGCAGGCCTGCGTACAGGCTTTACTCTTGCCCAATCGTCAGTACTAGCACCAATCCGTAAAGTGATTGCACCGTATCCGGTATCAACGGTAGTGGCAAGCATTGCTGCAAATGCACTCAGCCCAGATGCCATTACTTCAATGCGTCGCCAAGTAAGTATTTTAAATGCACTAAGGGCAAAGCTAAAGCTGTGGCTCGAAGCCTCCCCTGCCGTATTACAAGTGCTCAGTGGCGAAGGAAACTTTGTCACTCTAAAGCTCGCCGATAAAAACAGCTTTAATATCGCACTTGAGCAAGGCTTAGTTATGCGTGCTTTTACTTTATACGGCGAAAACGATTGGCTACGTATTTCAATCGGCAGTGAGCAAGAACTAGAACAAGTAAAAATATGGTTAGATGGCCTAAGCCAATCAGCCACTTTTAAAGAGCAGGAAGTATCATGAGCAACCCGTATTTATTTATCGACCGTGATGGCACTATTATTGAAGAGCCAATCACCGACAAGCAAGTAGACAGTCTTGAAAAGTTAGCGTTTTTACCAAACGTGATCCCTGCTCTTTTGCAATTACAAGGCGCAGGCTATCGTTTAGTGATGGTGTCAAACCAAGATGGCTTAGGCACTGACAGCTTTCCAACGGCTGATTTTGATATTGCCCAAGATAAGATGATGGCTATTTTATCAAGCCAAGGCATTAAATTTGACGACGTATTAATTTGCCCACACTTTAATGAGCAAAATTGTGATTGTCGTAAGCCAAAAACAGGGTTGCTTACCGAGTTAATGCGCTCAGGTAAAGTCGATTTAGCACGCTCATTTGTGATTGGCGATCGCCAAACAGATATTGGCCTTGCACAAAACTTGTGTTGTGAAGGTATTTTGTATGACGGTGATTGGAATGCAATTGTCACTAAACTTACCACCGCTGATCGACAAGGCCGCGTGACTCGCAACACTAAAGAAACGCAAATTGATGTAAAACTCAATTTAGATCAAAGTAAAAATGGCGAGATCAGCACTGGCCTAGGCTTTTTTGATCACATGCTTGATCAAATTCGCACCCATGCCAATATTGGCCTTGATATTCAAGCCAGCGGCGACTTGCACATTGACGAGCACCACCTTGTTGAAGATATCGGCATTGCCCTTGGTTTAGCGCTTAAACAAGCCCTTGGTACTAAATCACAAATTGCTCGCTATGGTTTTGCCCTACCGATGGATGAATGCAAAGCAGAGGCACAAATTGACTTGTCAGGTCGTGCTTCGTTTGTATTAAACGCTAACTTTAGCCGTGAAAAAGCCGGTGATTTAGACGTACAAATGGTTGAACACTTTTTCAAAAGCTTAAGCGACAATGCAGCGATCAGCTTAATATTGTCGGTTAGCGACGGTAACTGTCATCACCAAGTTGAAGGTTTATTTAAAGCGTTTTCTCGCGCTTTACGTATGGCCATTGCCGCTGACGCCAGCCAACAAACAGCAAGCTCTAAGGGGTGTTTATGATTGCCATAATTAACACCGGTTGTGCCAACATAAACTCTGTACGCTTTGCTTTTGAGCGCTTAGGGCAAACGCCAGAAGTGATCACCTCGCCAGAGCAACTTAAAAACTTTGAACGCGCCATTTTACCAGGTGTTGGCCATGCATCTGTTGCTATGAAGCGCTTGGTAGAAGGCGGTTGGCAACAGGCAATCAATGAATACCAACGCCCTCTGATGGGAATTTGTTTAGGCATGCAGTTACTGTGCGAAAGCACTGAAGAAGGTAATGTGCAATGCCTTGGCAAAATACCTGGGCACGTTAAAGCACTTGATGTGGGTAGTTTAACGTCTCCGCACATGGGTTGGAATAACCTCACCGTTAATCGTGAACATGCTTTAACCAAAGGCCTTAATGCAAACAAGCAAGTATATTTTGTGCATAGTTTTGCTCATACCGTGAATGATGCAACATTGGTTAGTGGCGAATACGGGCAAACCTTCTCAGCGATTGTTGCCAACGATAACTACGCGGGTATGCAATTTCACCCTGAACGTAGCGCTAAAGTCGGCACTCAGTTATTGCAGAACTTTTTAGACTGGCAGCTATAAATAAAGCGTATCAACACAAATTAATAAAGAGAATTCAAGTGATTATTCCAGCATTAGATGTATTACAAAATCAAATTGTGCGCTTATATCAAGGTAAATACGATACCGCACAGTTTTACCCGTTTGAGCTTGGTGCGCGCTTACAAGAGTACGCACAAAGCGGCGCAGGTAAATTACACCTTGTTGATTTAGAAGGCGCACGCGATCCTAATAAAAAACAATGGCAACACATTCAAGCAGCCACCAAAGCACTAAACGTACCGTATCAAGTTGGTGGCGGTATTCGGACAGAACAAGACGTAAGCGACTGGCTTAAAGCCGGTGCTAACCAAGTAGTAATTGGCTCTATGGCGGTTGAAAAACGCGATGAAGTAAAAAACTGGATTGAAAAATTCGGTGCCAAGCACTTTGTTATCGCCCTCGACGTTAATAAAGCCGATAATGGCTGGGCCCCTGCCACTCACGGTTGGTTAAGTGAATCAGAATTCGGCTTATTTGAATTAGTAGATTTTTATGTAGCACTGGGTGTAATTGACTTTCTATGCACGGACATCAGTAAAGACGGCACCATGACTGGTCCTTCGTTTGCATTGTATGAAGACTTAATAAAACACAACAGCAATATTAAAGTACAAGCGTCTGGGGGTGTAAGCTCGCTTGATGACATTAAAAAGCTCAAAGAGCTTGGCGTAGGCGGTGTTATTTTAGGTAAGTCACTGCTTGATGGCGCATTTAATGTAGAGGAGGCGTTGGCATGTTATCAAAGCGCATAATCCCGTGTTTAGACGTTAAAGACGGCCAAGTAGTCAAAGGCGTTAAATTTAAAGGCCACGAAGTGGTTGGCGACATATTAACAATGGCTAAAGCGTATAGCGAAGCCGGTGCTGACGAACTGGTATTTTATGAAATTAGCGCCAGTGTTGAAAAACGCCTTCTCGATGTAAACTGGGTAGAGAGCATAGCACGTCATATTGATATTCCATTTTGTGTTGCAGGTGGTATTAAATCAGTGGCTGATGCAGCGCGCGTATTAGAACGCGGCGCTGATAAAATCAGTATAAACAGCCCTGCTATTGCCCGTCCTGAGCTTATCAAAGAACTACATGATGAGTTTGGCAAACAATGTGTCGTTGTCGGCATTGATAGCTTTTACGATGAAGTAACTGGCGAATATTTAGTGTATCAGCTTACTGGCGATCCTAATGCGTCAAGTCGCACCCGTTATAAAACCGAAGAGTGGGTAAAACGCGTGCAAGACTTAGGCGCAGGCGAAATCGTACTCAACTGCATGAACCAAGATGGCGTACGTAATGGCTACGATAACCAGCAGCTGTCTAAAATGCGTGCTTTGTGTGATATTCCACTTATCGCCTCAGGCGGTGCTGGCACCATGCAAGATTTTGTCGATGTATTTAAACAAAGCCACGTTGATGGCGCACTGGCAGCCAGCGTATTTCACAAAAATGTGATCAATATCGGCGAATTAAAACAATATTTAATAGATAACCAAGTGGCGGCGCGACTATGCAACTAACCAAACAAAACCTTACCCAAGTTGATTTTACTAAAAGCGAATTGATCCCTGCCATCGTGCAAGATGCCCGTACTGGGGTTATTTTAATGCAAGGCTTTATGAATCAAGAATCGCTGGAAGTCACCTTTGAAAAGCAAAAAGTGACGTTTTACTCGCGTTCAAAAAACCGTTTATGGACCAAAGGCGAAACCTCTGAGAATTACTTAGAAGTGGTGTCTGTTCATACTGATTGCGACTATGACTCTATTTTAGTGCTGGCTAACCCACTTGGGCCAACTTGTCATTTAGGCACACAAAGTTGTTTTGGTGATGCTGCAAAACCAAGCCTAAGCTTCTTAGCGCAGCTTGAGCAAGTGATTGTATCGCGTAAAAACGACGACCCTGAAAAAAGCTACACCGCCTCTTTGTTTGCTAAAGATTTAAGCCGCAGTTGTCAAAAAGTGGGTGAAGAAGGCGTTGAGGTCGCTTTAGCTGCAATGAAACATGATAACGAAGAGCTAACCAATGAATCCGCTGATTTGATATATCACTTAATCGTATTGCTACAGCGCCAAGGTCTAGAGCTACAAGACGTAGTAGCGTGTTTGCAAGGAAGACATAAGTAACTATTAAAATACTAATTAAGCGCTGAGTTATACTTAGCGCTTTTTAAATATACTTAAGGAATGAATTCAAAAACATTGCTTAGTGCCATGTCCAGTTTTAGTGCAGAGGATCATCCGCCTCACGCCCGTTACTTACATTCAAGTCATAGGTAAGATCTTAAGAAATTGAGTTGAAGCTCAATTCATGATCAAATGGTTGTTACCACACAAACCACAGAATCAAGAAAAGAGCTTCAAATGAATGCTAACATTTTTATTAATAAGTTA